>NZ_JCBATA010000007.1:0-154701 GCF_059816245.1 Frankia sp. RB5 | reverse complement strand
TTCAGACGTGTGCTCGTCCGATCTCCGCGGCACCGCCGGAACGGCCGGCGGCGGGCGCCGGCACCGCCCGCGTCGAGGCCCGCCCGGGCGAGGCGAAGGGCGGCCGGGGGCCGCGGCGTCCCGTGCGAGTGCTGGAGGTGCTGGGGCAGATGAACCGCGCGGGAGTGGAGATCCGCGCCGTGAACCTGCTGCGCCGCCTCGACCCGTCGGAGTTCCGCCTGGAGTTCGCCGTGACGTCGGGCGCCCGGGGCTCCCTCGACGGGGAGATCCGCGACCTCGGCAGCGAGGTCTACTACTGCCGGGCCGACTGGCTGTTCCCCTGGCGCTTCCTGCGGCTGGTGCGCCAGACCAGGCCGGATGTCGTCCATTCGGCCGTCGCGACCTTCTCCGGGGTGGTGCTCGCCCTGGCCCGCCTGGGCGGGGTCCGGCGGCGAGTGGCCTACTTCGTCAGCAGCGCCGACCGGCACGGCGCGAGCCTGCGCGGGCGGGTGCAGCGCGCGGTCGGGCGGCTGCTGCTCGACCGGTGCGCCACCGACATCCTCGCGGTGAGCGAGGCGGCGATGCGTGGGCTGTGGCGGGAGGACTGGCGTCTCGACCACCGGTGCCGTGTCATCTACAACGGCGTCGAGCTGGAACCGTCCGGGGTCGCCGTCGCGGCCCGCCGGCGGGCGGAGGAGATCGCCGCCGACGACCCGGACGTCGTCACCCTCGTCCACGTCGCCCGCCCCGACCCGCTGAAGAACCGGGCCCGCGCCGTCGAGGTGCTCGCGGCCCTGCGCGCCCGGTCGATCCAGGCCCGGCTGCGCCTGATCGGCCGCCAGGAGCCGGCGGAGACCGCGGCGCTCACCGCGCTCGCCGAGCAGCTCGGCGTCGGCGCGCACGTCGAGTTCACCGGTGAGGTGCGCGAGATCCCCCGCCTGCTCGCCGGCAGCTCGCTGCTGCTCGTCACCTCGCTGCACGAGGGCATGCCGACGGTGGTCCTCGAGGCCCTGGCCGTCGGCACGCCGGTGCTGTCGGCGGACCTGCCCGGTGTCGGCGAGATCGGGCGCCTGCTGCCCGGCGTGACCACGCTTCCGCTGAGCGCGTCGGACGCGGTGTGGGCGGACACCGCCGACATGCTCACCGCGGTCCCGCCGACCATCGACCAACGGCGGGAGGCGATGCGCCTGGTGCGCCGCTCCCCGTTCACGATGGACCGCTGGCAGCGTGACATCACGGCGGTGTGGTCCTAGTCGATGTCCGCCCCCACACGCGTCACCGGACCCCAGGCGGCCCCGCGGACGTCGCCCCGCGGCGAACGCCCCACTCCGCCTCCCGTCCCACCGGCCCCGGCGAGATCGACGGCGACTTCGGCGACGGCGTCGCCGGCGGTCGGCGCGTCGGTGGGGGAGCCGTCGCGGCGGGCGGCGTGGAGTGCCCTGGCCGGCTGTGGCCTCGCACTGGTGGTGGTGGCCACCTGGTCGTCCGCGTTCGCCGCGCTGTCCGAGACGTCCGCCGCCCGGCTCAGTGTCGCCGTCGTGGTCGGGTGCGTCCTGCTGTGCGTGCGGGCGCAGCCGCGCGGGGTGTGGGCCTGCTCGTCCGTCTACCTGATCACGTTGTCGGTGTTCCACTTCGGGGTGGCGGTGCTGTTCGCCACCGGTACCTCGTTCGACCGCCTGCGCGCCCAGTACGACTTCCGCTGGCTGGCCGTCTACCCGATGAGCGAGCTGTTCGCGGTGGCGACGCTGGGCGTGGTCAGCGCGACCGTCGGCGTGGCCGCCCTGACCTGCTGGCGGGCGGTGCGCGCGCACGGGGGACCGCGATCCGCGCCCTGGCCGGACGCCGCCCAGCCCGCCGCGTCCGCCCAGCCCGCCGCGTCCGCCCAGCCCGCCGCGTCCGCCCAGCCCGCCGCGTCCGCCGAGCCCGACGGGCCGCAGCGGCCCGATCTGCGTGCCCTGGCCGGATTTGTGCTGCTCACCGCGTCGGTGGGCGGGCTCGTCGCGATCGTGCTCGGCGCCGGTGGGCTCTCGCTGCTGTTCGGGTCGTACACCGACGTGGGGCAGACGGCGCTGCGCGCCCCGCTGGTGCCCTACGTGCTGTTCGGGATGGGGCTCGGACTGGTGCTGGCCGTCATCGGCGGGCCGAGCCGGTGGCGCCGCCGGGCGCTGCTGGTGTTCGCCGTGTTCGCCCTGGTGGCGCTGCCGCTGGGGCTGCGCGGCGAGGTGATGTTTCCGGCGGTCTCGGCGGCGGCGGTGGCGGCCCGGCGCCGGGTGCGTGTGCGCGGCGTCCTGGTGCTGGTCGGCGTGGTGGCGCTGCTCGCGTTCATCGGCGGGCTGCGGGAGATCCGCGAGTCGGGACTGGCGGCGGCCCGGCTCAGCACGGTGACGTTCAGCCCGGTCGACGGGATCGCCGAGCTCGGGGCGTCGATCCGGCCGATCGGCGCGGTGCTGGAGTGGCGTGACGAGCTCGGGGAACGACCGGCGCCGGGCTCGACCTTCTACGGCCAGCTCGACCGGCTCGTGTCCGGGCGGCTGCTGGGTCGCCCCCAGCCGTCCCAGTTCAGCGACGACCGGCTGTTCAACGTTCTGATCATGAATCGGGAGGGCCCGATCGGTGGATCACCGATCGCCGAGTCCTATTACAACTTCGGCGCGACGGGCGTCGTCGTGTTCCTGCTGCTGACCGGGCTCCTGCTGGCGTGGATGGACCACGGCCGCTCGGCGCGGGGCACCGAGACGGCCTGCGTCGTCCTGCTGGTGCCGCTGGTCGTCGAGGTCCGCAACGCGTTCGCCGCGGTGCCGTTCCAGGTGCTGCTCGGGCTGGCCGTGCTGGGCCTGATCCGGCTGGCGGAGACGGCGGCGGCGCGGCCGTCGCCCCAGGGACGGCCGGCCGGCGCGTCGAGACCACCTGTCCGCTCCAGGCCGCCGGTCCGCTCCAGGCCGCCCGTCTGGTCCAGGTCGTCGCTTCGGCCCGGGCCGCCCGTTCGGGCGAGGCCGATCGTTCGGGTGAGGCCGCCTGCGTGGGTGAGGCCGCCGATCCGGGCGATATCAGGTGTCGGGCGGGGCTGGCCCGGCCGACGTGAGCGGACGGGCCACGGTGAGCGCGGCATCGGCGTGACGGGCACGGTCGTCACGGGCTGGCTCGGCCTCGCCGCGATCGCGAGCCTCGGCCAGGCGATGGTCACCGCGCGGATGCTGCCGCTGGCCGGCCGCGGGGCGCTGGTGGTCCTGCTCACCGTGGCCGCGTTCGGCGCCCTCGTCGGCGGCCTCGGGACGAACGTCGCCTTCCGCCACTTCCACGGCCGCGGCGATCCACGGGTCGGCCTCGGCCACTATCTCGGCCTGTCGCTGACCGTCATGCCGATCACGGCGTTGCTGGTGGCGGCTGCCTGCCTGCCGCTGCTGGCGCTGTCCGGCGGGGCGCGGGCGGATGGCGCCCTGGTGCTCGCGATCGCGCTGCTCGCCGCCGCGAGCCTGCTGGCCGCACAGCTGCTGGACGCGCTCAACGCCGCCGGGGCGATCGAACGGGCCGCGGCGCTCAGCGCCGGCACGGCCCTGGCCCAGCTGGGCCTGCTGCTGGTCGGCCCACGCCATCCATCCCTGGTCCACATCCTGGTCGTGCTCGCCGTGTGCTGGGTCGGCCAGGCGGTCGTGTGCGTGGTGGGGCTCGCCCGTGCGGGCCTGTCCGTGCGGCCGCGGCGAGACGCGGCGGCCTGGCGGCTGCTGGTCGGCAAGGGGCTGCCGGCGCTGGGTCTCAACGTGGGCGCCACGGTCGCGTTCCGCTTCGACCGCCTGCTCGTCGCGGCGTTCGGCGGCGCTGCGGCCGCCTCCGTGTACTCGGTCGCCTCCGCGTCCTGCGAGGCGTTGCGGCTGGTGCCAGGATCGGTCGGGCAGGTCGTCTTCCACCGCACCGCGCGGGGCGGACTCGACCGGGCGGCGCGGCGGCGGGCGACCGGCGGCGTGCTGGCCGTGTTGCTGGTCGCCGCCGTCGGCCTCATCCTGGCCGCGCCGTGGCTGCTGCGGACCCTGTTCGGGCCGGGCTACGCCGCGGCCGTCGCGCCGATGCGGCTGCTGCTGGTCGCCGAGCTGCTGCTGGCCCCGTTCCTCGTCGACTGCCGGGTGCTGACGGGCCTCGGCCGTACCGGCGCGGCCGGAGGAGCGGGCCTGGCCGGCCTGCTGGCGTCGCTCGCGACGTATCCCGCGTTCGTGCCCTGGCTGGGCCCGACCGGCGGCGCGGTCGGCAGCCTGATCGCCTACACGCTGATGACGGCCCTGGCCCGGCTGGCCCTGCGCGGGGAGCCCGATCCCGCCGCCCCCCAATCCGGCGGCGCGCACCGCTCGCCGCTCTGCGTCGACCCGGCCGGGCCAGACGGCTTTCCCCCGCTCCCCACCGCGGGGACGGTCGCGGGGAGCGCCGCGGGCATGGCCACGAGGAACGGAGCACCGTGACCGCCCCATCCGCGCCCACCACCACCCTCGTCGCCCAGCCGGGGCCGCGCGGCGGCCGGCTTGCCTACTACCGGCGGGCCGCCGACGCCGCCTACTGGGACGAGCTGTGGGAGTCCCGGCCGGTGGACTACCGGCGGGCCCGCACGGGCCATCTCCCGCCGCATCTGGACCGGGCGGTGCGCCGCCGGCTGCGGCCGGGCGGGCGGGTGCTGGAGGCCGGCTGCGGCCCCGGCGAGTTCACCGTCGCGCTCGCGGCCCGCGGGTTCGACGCGGAGGCGGTGGACTGGGCGCCGCGCACGGTGGAGCGGCTGCGGGTCGCCGCGCCGGAGATCCGCGCCTGGCAGGGCGACGTCCGCCGCCTCGACGTGCCGGACGGCCGCTACGACGCGGTCTACTCGCCCGGGGTGTGCGAGCACTTCGAGGAGGGGCCCGAGGAGGTGCTGCGCGAGACGCTGCGGGTCCTGCGCCCGGGCGGCACCGCGCTGGTGTCGACGCCCTGCTTCAGCCCGCTGCTGCGGGCGCTGCTGCGCGGCACCCGCGGGGACGAGGCGCGCGGCGGCCAGGACAGGGCCCCCGCGGGCGAGTTCTACCAGTACGCCTTCACCCCGCGGGGACTCGGCGCCGTGCTGCGGGACGTCGGTTTCGTCCGGGTGCGGGCGCATCCCTACGGGGCGTTCGCGACCGTCTGGGAGTACACGGCGGCGGGGCGGGCGCTGAGTGCCCGGGTGCCCCGCCGGCGGCTGCTGCCGCTGGAGGCCGGGCTCGACCTGACCGGGGCCGCCTGGCTGTCCGGCCGGGCCTGCCTGTGGACGGCCCGGCGCCCCGTCGGGCCCCCGGTGCCGGGCCAGCGCCCCAGGGCTCCCGAAGCCCAGCCGCCCACCGTCCGGGAGCAGCACGTCAGCCGGGAGGACCGTTCGGTATGAAGATCGCCACGCTCGTCAAGACCGGGGACGGCCCGCTGTGGATCATCCCGCACGTGCTCGCGGAGCGGGCCGCGGGCGACGAGGTCCTCGTGCTGCTGCCCGCGCCCCACCACCGGGACAGCCGGGTCGCGCGCGAGCTGGCCGAGCACGGCGTCGAGGTGCTGGAGAGCCCCGCGCCACGCCACGGCGGGTCGCCGGCCGCGCAGCTCGCCGGCATCGTGCGGCTGCGGGCGATGCTGCGCGACCTCGGCGTCGACGTCGTCCACTACCACCTGTACGCCTCGGCGCTGGCGGCCCGCCTCGCCACCCTGGGCACGCCGATCACCCGCGTGCACATGGTCGCCGGGCCCCTCTACCTGGACAACGGGCTGATCCGGCGGGTCGAGCGGGTGCTGTGCCGGCTCGACCACCTGCTCATCGCCTCCAGCGGGGACATCCGCACCCGGTACGCGGCGATCGGGATGCCCGAGCACCGGCTGCGCACCCTGTCCTACGGCGTCGACCTCGAACGGTTCACTCCGCCGGACGACGGTGCCCGCCAGGCGGCGCGCGCCGCGCTCGGCCTGCCGGCGGACGAGTTCGTCGCCGTGTGCGTGGCCTACTTCTACCCACCCAAGCGCCTGGTCCGACCGGGCCAGGGTGTGAAGGGGCACGAAGTCCTGCTCACGGCCTGGGCCCGGTTCGTCGAGCGGGGCGGGAGCGGGACGCTCATCCTGGTCGGCGGGGGCTACGGCGAGGCGGGCGAGCGCTACCGGGAGGGCCTGCGGGCCTGGTCCGAAACGCTGCCCGGGGCCGACCAGGTCCGCTGGGTGGACAGCGTCACCGACGTGCGGCCCTTCTACGCCGCCACCGACGTCAACGTCGTGTCGTCCTGGTCGGAAAGCTACGGCGCGGGCGGCGAGGCGTCCGCGTGCGGGGTGCCGAGCGTGTCGACGGCCGCCGGCGGCCTGCCGGAACTCGTCGACGGGGAGACCGGCTGGCTGGTCGGCCTCGGGGACGCCGAGGCGATGGCCGCCGCCCTGGGCGACGCCGCGGTCGGTCGGCGCACGCCACGCTCACGGCAGCGCGCCGTGGCGGCACGCCGTCGCGCCCGGGCACTGCTGGACCGGCGGGCGCTCAGCCACGACGTCGTCGCCGCGCTGCATGACGCCGCGCACGCCCGGACCGCCGCTCGGCGCGGCGGGCAGGCCTGGCCGCCACGCGGGGCGGCGTCGTCCGTCCGCCGCGCTGTCCGCGCCCTGCCCACGGGACCGGCGGCCCGCGTCCTCGCCGGGCCCGCGACCCGCGCCCTCGCCGGCCGGGCGGCGTCCGCGTCCCGGAAGCCCGGGACGGTACCGGCGACGTCCGCGGTACGGGCGACGTCCGCGGTGCGAGGCGTGCCGGCGCTGGGGGGTGCCGCGGCGCTGGTGGGACGGGTGGGGCGGGTGGCGTGGCGCACCTACCTGCTGCGCACCGACCCGGTGCGCTACGCCCGCTGGATCGGCGTGCGTCTCGGCGCCGACTGCCGGCTCATCGAACTCACGTCGGCCACGTTCGGTACCGAGCCCTACCTGATCAGGCTGGGCGACCGGGTCGGTATCGCCGGCGGGGTCCGCTTCGTCACCCACGACGGGGCCGCCAGCCGGATGCGGCGGCGCTATCCCGACATCGACGTGGTCGCGCCGATCCGGATCGGCTCCGACACCATCCTCGGCATCAACGCGATCATCATGCCGGGCGTCACGATCGGGTCCGACGTCGTGGTCGCGGCGGGCGCCGTGGTGATGCGCGACGTGCCGGCCGGCTCGCTGGTCGCGGGGGCGCCGGCCCGGGTGGTGACCGACATGGCCAGCTGGGAGGAGCGGATGCTCGCCCGTTCGGTGGGTACCGGTGGGATGAGCCCGCGCCGCAAGCGGGAGGTGTTCCTCGATCGGTTCGGGGCGGATCTCGAGGCCGATCTCGACGAGGCTCCCGTGTGATATGGTTAGCCTTGCTAAGTAAATGGGCCGGGCGCGGCTCCGGCGCTCCACCTCCGGAGTCGGGCTGGCGCATACCTGGATGAATCCGGTATTCCACCCAGACGTGGGTCGGTTGGTCGCGTCGGCTGTGTCACAGGCCCTCTGCGGCGATGCCTGTCGGCGGTAAATGCCAGGATGGAGTCAAAGCCGGCCGGGGATGGCCGACGCCGCGGGCGGCCCTGCGTCTACGGGCTCGCCGCCGGCGGTGTCGCCATGGTGGTGCCGCAGGGGCGTGGCCATGGTGGCGAGCCCCGTCGTCCGTGGGTGACGGGCGGCGGGTGACGAGGAGGAGAACGATGGACAGCTTCGGCAGTACCGGATCGCTCGCGGTAGGTGACCGCACCTACACGATCAGGCGGCTGGACGCGGTGCCCGGGGCCGATCGACTCCCCTACAGCCTGAAGGTGCTCCTGGAGAACCTGCTCCGCACCGAGGACGGCGCCAACATCACCGCCGACCACGTCCGGGCGCTGGCGAACTGGGACCCGGCGGCCGCGCCGAGTCAGGAGATCCAGTTCACCCCCGCCCGCGTGATCATGCAGGACTTCACCGGCGTCCCGTGTGTGGTGGACCTCGCCGCGATGCGTGAGGCGATGGCCGCGCTCGGCGGCGACCCGGCGAAGATCAATCCGCTGGCGCCCGCCGAGCTGGTGATCGACCACTCGATCATCGCCGACCACTTCGGCCGCCAGGACGCCTTCGAGCTCAACGCGGCGCTGGAGTTCGGCCGCAACCGGGAGCGCTACCAGTTCCTGCGCTGGGGGCAGGCGGCCTTCGACAACTTCACGGTCGTCCCGCCGAACACCGGCATCGTCCACCAGGTCAATCTGGAATACCTGGCCCGGGTCGTGTTCACCCGGGAGACGCCCGAGGGCACGCTCGCCTACCCGGACACCCTCGTCGGCACGGACAGCCACACCACCATGATCAACGGTGTGGGTGTGCTGGGCTGGGGCGTCGGCGGCATCGAGGCCGAGGCCGCGATGCTCGGCCAGCCGGTCAGCATGCTCATCCCGACCGTGGTCGGCTTCAAGCTGACCGGTGAGCTGCCCGCCGGCACCACCGCCACCGACATGGTCCTCGTCATCACCGAGATGCTGCGCAGGCACGGCGTCGTCGGCCGGTTCGTCGAGTTCTACGGCGAGGGCGTGGCCAACCTGCCGCTGGCCAGCCGGGCCACCATCGCCAACATGAGCCCCGAGTACGGCTCCACCTGCGCCATCTTCCCGATCGACGGCGAGACCCTGAACTACCTGCGCCTCACCGGCCGGCCCGCCCCGCAGATCGCGCTGGTCGAGGCGTATGCCAAGGAGCAGGGCCTCTGGCTCGACCCGAGTCGCGAGGCCGACTACACCACGACGCTCGAGCTCGACCTGTCCACGGTCGTGCCGTCGCTCGCCGGCCCGAAGCGGCCGCAGGACCGGGTGCCGCTGTCCACCGCCAAGCAGGCCTTCCGCGCCGCGCTGCCCACCTACGCCACGGCGACGCCGCTGGCGAACGGTGGCGCCGACGAGGCCGATGCCGAGTCGTTCCCCGCCTCCGACCCGGCCGCGGCCTTCGCGGACAAGCCCTCCGACGCGCCGGTCTCCGTCAACGCCGTCGCTGGCCCCGTGGCCGACCGCCCGTCCAACCCGACCCCGGTGACGCTCGCCGACGGCACCGCCGTGGAGCTGGACCACGGTGCCGTCGCGATCGCCGCGATCACCTCCTGCACCAACACGTCCAACCCGACGGTGATGATCGGTGCGGCGCTGCTCGCCCGCAACGCCGTCGAGAAGGGCCTGACCCGCAAGCCGTGGGTCAAGACCACGCTCGCCCCGGGGTCCAAGGTCGTCATGGACTACTACGAGCGGGCCGGGCTGGTGCCGTACCTGGACAAGGTCGGCTTCAACCTGGTCGGCTTCGGCTGCACCACCTGCATCGGCAACTCCGGCCCGCTGCCGGAGGAGATCAGCGCGGCGGTGAACGAGGCCGACCTCGCGGTCGTCAGCGTGCTGAGCGGCAACCGGAACTTCGAGGGCCGGATCAGCCCCGACATCAAGATGAACTACCTGGCGTCCCCGCCGCTGGTCGTCGCCTACGCGCTGGCCGGCACGATGGACATCAACCTCGACACCGACCCGCTGGGCATCGGCGAGGACGGCCAGCCGGTCTACCTGCGCGACGTCTGGCCGAGCGAGGCCGAGGTCGCCGCGGTCGTCGCGGACGCCATCCGGTCGGACATGTTCGAGTCGGACTACGCCGACCTGTCCGGCGACGAGCGCTGGCAGGCCCTGCCCGTCGGCGACGGCGGCGCGGTCTCCCAGACCTTCGGCTGGGTGGATGACTCCACCTACGTCCGTCACCCTCCGTACTTCGAGGGGATGGCGGCCAAGCCCGAGGCCCGCACCGACATCGTCGGCGCCCGCGCGCTCGCGGTCCTCGGCGACTCGGTCACCACCGACCACATCTCCCCGGCGGGAAACATCAAGAGGGACTCGCCCGCCGGCCGGTACCTCACCGAGCACGGCGTCGCGCCGACCGACTTCAACTCCTACGGGTCCCGGCGCGGCAACCACGAGGTGATGATCCGCGGCACCTTCGCGAACATCCGCCTGCGCAACAAGCTCGTCTCCGGCGTCGAGGGCGGCGTCACCCGCCACCTGCCGGACGGCGAGCAGCTGGCGATCTACGACGCGGCGCAGAAGTACGCCGCCGAGGGCGTGCCGCTGGTCGTGCTCGCCGGCAAGGAGTACGGCTCCGGCTCGTCGCGGGACTGGGCGGCCAAGGGCACCTCGCTGCTGGGCGTGCGCGCGGTCATCGCCGAGTCCTACGAGCGGATCCACCGCTCGAACCTGATCGGCATGGGCGTGCTGCCGCTGCAGTTCCCCGAGGGCCAGTCGGCCGAGTCGCTGGGCCTGACCGGCGAGGAGACGTTCACCATCACCGGCCTCGCCGCGGTGGACGAGAAGACCCCGACGATCACCGTGCAGGCCGGCGAGAAGTCGTTCGAGGCCGTCGTCCGGATCGACACGCCGGGGGAGGCGGAGTACTACCGCCACGGCGGCATCCTGCTCTACGTCCTGCGCTCGCTGCTCTAGATCGTCTCCGACTCCGCCTGCATCACCTGCCGCCGCGTGTCGGCCCCTGGCCGGCGCGCGGCGGCTTCCTGCCGTTTTCGGCGGTTCCGTGCCCTTCTCCCGGGTCTCCTGTCCGATCTGTCCCTCATGGCACGGTAAGGAAAGCGCTGACCAGCGGGTGATCGTTCACTCAGGGTTATCAGATGCTACTCAGGGTGATAGGTTGCGGGTGGCGGTCACGGGGATGGCGCTCGCGGGCGGGCACGGTTCCGCCCGGCGGTGGCGCACAGGTGGCCGGATGACGATCCATGCGTGCCTGGGAGAGTCCGAATGGCGACTGGAACTCCGGAGCAGAGCGGGCCCTCGGTGCCGACGGTGCCCTCGGGGCCGCCAGGGGAGCGGGTCACCCCGCTGGTCCCTCAGCCCAGTGGCCCACGGCCGCGCCGGGCGACGCTGAGTGTCGCGCGGCCCGCCGTCGCCGTCCCCGCCGCCGGCGGCCCGCGGGAACGCCGGCTGCGGGTACTCGCCGTCGTCGGCACCCGGCCGGAGGTGGTCAAGCTCAGCCGGGTTCTCGCCGCCCTCGACCGGGCCGTCGACCTGCGTCTGGTGCACACCGGGCAGAACTACGACCACGAGCTCAGTCAGGTCTTCTTCGACGAGCTCGGCGTGCGCCGCCCCGACCACACCCTCGACGCGGCCGCCCCCACCCCCGCCGAGACGATCAGCCGGCTGATCTCCCGGCTGGACCCGGTCCTCGCCGCCGAGTCCCCCGACGCGCTGCTGCTCTACGGCGACACGAACACCTGCTACGCGGCGATCCCCGCCAAACGCCGCCGGATCCCCGTGTTCCACCTGGAGGCCGGCAACCGCTGCTTCGACCAGCGGGTGCCCGAGGAGATCAACCGCCGCGTCGCCGACCATCTCAGCGACGTCCACCTGGCGCTGACCGAGCGGGCCCGCGCCCACCTGCTCGCCGAGGGCCTGCCCGCCGACCGGATCTTCGTCGTCGGCTCGCCGGTACAGGAGGTGCTGACCCACTACGCGCCGCTCGTCGACACGTCGTCCGTGCTCGGCACGCTCGGTGTGCAGGCCGGCCGCTACCTGGTCGCGAGCGTGCACCGCGAGGAGAACGTCGACCGCCCCGACGCGCTCGCCGCCCTGCTGGAGACCCTCAACCGGCTCGCGGTCCGCCACCGGCTGCCGATCATCGTCTCGACCCACCCGCGCACCCGCGACCGCCTCGGCGCGCTGCGCCGCTCCGGGCGGGCGCCGCTGATCGACGACCGGGTCCGCTTCTGCCGGCCGTTCGGGTTCTGCGACTACATCGCCCTGCAGCGGGCCGCGCTGTGCGTGCTGTCGGACAGTGCCACCCTGACGGAGGAGGCCTCGCTCATCGGCTTCCCCGCCGTGCTCATCCGGGACGCCCACGAGCGGCCGGAGGGCATGGACCGCGGCGTGCTGGTGTCCAGTGTGCTGCGGCCGGACCGGATCTGTGACGCCGTCCAGCTGATCGTGCGGGAGGCAGAGAGCGACCGGCGGCCCCGCGTCGTCGCCGACTACGCGGTCGACGACGTGTCCCGCCGGGTCCTGCACATCATCGTCAGCTACGTCGATCACATCCGGCGCACCGTCTGGTACGGCGACACCGGCCCGGACAGCGGACCGGCGTCCCCCGCCTCCCCCGCCGCCACCGCCGACAGCCACTGACGGCCTGCCGCGCGCTCACCGCGCCCCCTTTGGCCGCTCCGGCACCATGGGCCGCGCGTTGAGGTTGTGATCTTCATGGTCACCTTCGCGGGGACGTGTCCATCCCGCCCGGAGCGATCTTCCCCTCGGCTCGGTGGCCTCGCCCACAGTCACCGAGACCGGGGCTGGGGCTGGGGCCGGAGTCGAGGCCCGACCGTGATCAGCGTCGGCGTCGGCCGCTTTCCTGTAAGCCTCATATCGGGCGCACTTCTCCTGGGTGGGAAGTGCGTGCGGGGGACAGTGGCACCGTGTCGCGAATGCGCGGTTTCCTGTCCGATAGATCCGGGAGAACGTGACACGGTCTCCGCGACATTGCCAGATCGCTGCCATGGCCCACCGCGACAACCTCCGCGAAGATCACGGCACCGGGTGCGGCCGCGACCGCGTTCCTTGACGCGTCGATTCATTTTTGTCCCCGTTATCCTGGCCGGCATCCACTCCGCCCGGCTGCATCCGGTCAAAATCTGGTCTGTGACCGGGATATGTCGTCGTACCTGCCGACACCAGGTCATCAGGGAGGGAGCGATTCAGGGATCTCCCCGACGCGGCCGGAGCCGGCTGGTCCGCAGACTTTCGGGTGTCAGGAACGGAAACCCGATCGGGGAGGGACACCCATATGTCCGGAAGCTGGGACGCCACCGTCAAGGCGGTGCGCTCCGTCCACCAGAACACCGACAGCGTCATCGACGTGATCCCCCTGGGGACCGCCTTTCAGGTCATCGCGGACGTTGTGGTCGGTGACGCGATCACGGCATTCGGTGGGTCCCGTTACCGCCTCGCGGTGACGGTCCGCAACCAGAGCCAGCTCACGATCCTGCACACCCACGTCGAGCCCGAGAAGGACGTGCCGCCGTCGAAGGTCAGGTTCGAGAAGCCGGTCCGGGTGGACATCCCCGGTGGTTGGGCTGCGGCCGAGGACGACGTGCTCGACGTGATCGTTTCCTTCTCGCTGAAGTCGGGCCTTTTCACCGACACCACCGCCGCCGTCGGTCAGAGTTTCATCGTTTCGAAGGACGAGTAGCAGGCTCGGGCGGCCTGCGCTCGCCGCTCGCCTGATCCGGCTTCGTCCGGCAATGCCAGCACGGCCCCATGGGGAGATCCCCAATGGGGCCGTGCGCGCGTGCATCGGGACTTCTGTTCGAGCGGGCGGATCCGCCGGACGGAGGGAGGCCTCTCACGCCCCGAGAAGTCGGTGGAGGGCGCGGTGGGTCTTGGTGTGATGTGCGTCCTCGGCGGGCAGGCCGAGGGTGAGCAGCGCCGTCTCGAAGGCGATCTGGGCGATCTCCGCGCCCTGTGGCTCCACCCGGATGGACAGCTCCAGCAGCGAGCACTCGTCCGCCTCCGCGCGTCGCCGACCGCCCGGTCGCACCCAGCCCACCCAACCGCGGGAGGAGGGTGGGGCAGGCAGTACCCACCGCTCGGCCCGCACCGGGTATCCCGCCACCGGGCGCGGCGACTGCCAGCGGACCGCCTCGATCGGGCCGAGGACACGCAGCCGGTCGAGGTCCACCCGACGATCCGCGCACTCCCGCAGGAAGCGGGCCTGCGACGGGGTGAAGAGCCGACCCGGCGCAACGCTCCCGGCGAGGACGCCGTCCAGGCCACGCGCCGCGCATCCCGCGGTCAGCGACGCGGCCAGCACCTTGCGCTCGCCGGCCCAGTCCGCCTCGACCCGGAACACCTCGTCGCCCTCGGCGCGGACACGCAGCCATTCCGGTGTCAGGCGCGACCGGCGCGCTGGCCGCAGTTTGACCGTGGAATGGGCCTGCTCTGTTTCCCGATCGCCGCTTTCGCGCAGGCGCAGGATGATTCCGTCGTCCAGTGGTGCGGTACCGCCATGTTCCACGGCGCGGGCCGGGTCCACACAGAAGAACACCTGCTGCCGTGCGCCGGCCGCGGAGTGCAGACGCAGCGCGCGGCAGGCACCCGGGATGTGAGGCCCGGACAGGTTCACCTTGATCTGGACCTGGTCCAGACGGGGGTGAGCGTTCATCGGGCGGCTCCCGACCTCGTCGGTCCGTCCCGGTGGGGCGGGCCATCCGCGGGTAACAAAACTGCCGGAACAGTGCCGGCGGGGAACGATCGACCGGGGCGGGCCGAATCATGTCGGACACGGGACACGCGGCCGGCCGGTTGGTGATATCCCCAGGTCAGCACCTGATCTGGCGGCCGCCATCTGAGGATTCCCCGAACATCGACGGTCATCACCGGTCGCGGTCCGGCAAAAATGCATTTCCGATCCGGCCGCGCACGGCAGGATGATGTTCACG
The DNA here is from genome assembly GCF_059816245.1 of Frankia sp. RB5. Taxonomy (NCBI): domain Bacteria; kingdom Bacillati; phylum Actinomycetota; class Actinomycetes; order Frankiales; family Frankiaceae; genus Frankia; species Frankia sp. RB5. Next base: position 140,279 of record NZ_JCBATA010000007.1, on the reverse strand, counting down.
GCAACGTTGTCGCGGGGAGGCACGACTGTTGTGAACAATGCGGGGGTCGTCGCCGACGCGGATGTCGGCGCACACGTGCTGGTGGGCAGGGACCGGGAGATCCGGCTTGTCGACGGTCTGCTCGCGGCGGCGGCCAGGCGTTGTTGTGCCCTGGTCCTGCGCGGTGAGCCGGGTATCGGGCGCAGCGCGTTGCTGCGGCACGCCGAGCGGGCGGCCACGGCCCGGGTGCTGTGGCTCAGCGGCGTCGAGGCGGAGGCAGACCTTCCGTTCGCCACTCTGGCCGACCTGGTGCTTCCGCTGCGGGACCATCTGGTGGATCTCCCCGATGCGCAGCGCACCGCACTGGAGATCTGCCTCGCGCTCGGGGAGGGATCGCTCGCCAGTCCCTACGCGGCGTGCGCGGGCACGCTGAACCTGCTCGCGGCGGCCGGCGAGCGGCAGCCGCTGGTCCTGCTCGTCGACGACCTGCAGTGGATTGACGAACCGTCGCGCCAGGTGCTGCTGTTCGTCGCCCGTCGACTGGCCGTCGAACGGGTCGCGATGGTGCTGACGGTCCGTTCGGAGGCGGCCTGGATCTGCGAGGGTTCGGAGCTGCCGACCGTCGATGTCGTCGGGCTGCCGCCCGAGGCGTGTGGCGCGCTGCTCGCCGCCCGGGGGATCTCGGTCGCGCCCAGTGTCCTCGCGGATCTGGTCCCGCGCGTGGGCGGCAACCCGTCGGCGCTGCTGGAGGCGGTCGGATCACTGCGCTCGAGCCAGCTTGGCGGCAGTGAACCGGTGGACGACCTGCCCCCGCCGGGACGGCGGCTGCGGCGGGCCTGGTCGGAGCGGATCGACGAGCTGCCCGAAGCGACCCGGGCGGCGCTGGTCGTGCTCGCCGCCGGCAGCGAGGTTCCGGTCGACACGCTTGCCCGCGCGCTCGCGGCCGTCCGCGGGTCGCTCGCTGATCTGGACGCCGCCCACCAGGCCGGGCTGGTCAGCGTCGCTGAACCTGGTCCTGGCGCGCCCGGTGAGGCGCCCCTGGTCAGCCGGGACGCGCGTGGCGGCCCGCGGTCGGCGCGCCGTGTGTGCCTCGCGCATCCGCTGCTGCGCGCGGTCGTGCTGGACGGCGCGTCACCCGCGGCGCGTCTGCGGGCCTACGAGGCGCTGGCCGAGGCCTGCGAGGGTGAGGCCGCGGTCTGGTACGCGGCGGCCGCGGTCAGCGGGCCCGACGACGGTGTCGCCGCCGCCCTCGCCGACGCCGCCACGGCAAGCCGCGCGCGGGCTGGCTACGGTGCGTCCGCGCGCGCCTGGCATCGCGCCGCCGAGCTGACCGGCGACCGCGACCTTCGGGGCGAACGGTTCCTGCGGGCGGCCGGCGACGCGCAGCTGGCCGGCCTGGCCCGGGAGGCTTCGGCGTGGGCGGACCAGGCGGCCCGGCTGGTCTCGGATCCGGTCCGGCGCTCGGATGTCGAGTTTCTCCGGGGACGGATACTGACCTGGTCCGGTCACCTGACTCGGGCGCGGGAGCGGCTGCTGGCGGCGGCGGAGTCGGTGCGTGCCCTGGACGCGGACCGAGCGGCCGCCCTGCTCACCGAGTCCGTCCTGCCCGCGCTGATGGACGGGCGTGCCGACCTGGCCCTGGGGTTGTCCCGGCCCGGCCCGGATGCTGGTCCGGACCAGGGGCTCAGGCCGGTCGCGGGGCTGATCCAGCGGGGACGGGCGCTTGTCCTGTCCGGTCAGACCGACGAGGCGGCGGCCTGCCTGCATGCGGTCGGCGACCAGCTCGCCGCGGCGGATCCGGTGCTGGATCAGCAGGTTCTCGCCCTGGCCGGTCACACCCTGCTCGATCTGGAACAGGACGCCAACGCGATCCGGCTGCTCACCGAGGTCGTGGACACGGCCCGGCGCGCCGAGGCGCCGGCGATGCTGCCCTATGCCCTGGCGACCCGGGGCGAGCTGGAGAGCTGGCGCGGACTGTGGGCCGCCGGGTACGCCGACGGGGTCGACGCGCTGCGCTGGGCGGAGGATCTCGGGCAGCCTCCGGCGCTCGGCCACAGCCTGGCGATGCTCGCCCGGATCGACGCGGCCCGCGGCGACCGCGCGCTGTGCGAGCAGCGCGTCGCCCGGCTGCGCGCCGAAGTGGGACCGTACGGCATCGGCATGCTCGACCTGCACGCCGACAGCGTCCTGGGACTCGCCGCCGTCACCTACGGGGAATACGACGTGGCGGCGCTCGCGCTCGCCGACGCCTGGGAGCGGGCCGGCAGGCTCGGCGTCGGGCATCCGAACGCGATCCCCTTCACGGGGGACCTCGCCGAGGCGCACATCCGGACCGGCGAGCTGGACCAGGCCGAGCGGGTCGTGGCCTGGCTGGAGGAGCGGGCCCGCGCGACGGGGCTCGCCTGGCCCGCCGCCGTCGCCGCCCGCTGCCGGGGGCTGATGGCCGACGGGCTGCCGGCCGCCGAGGCGGCGTTCGCCGCGGCCGAGCGGGCGCACGACCGCCGGCAGATGCCGTTCGAGCGCGCCCGCACCCGCCTGTGCCACGGGGAGATGCTGCGCCGGCTGCGGCGTCCCGCCGCCGCCCGCCCGGTGCTGCGCGAGGCTCGGGTCGCTTTCGAGTCGCTGGGCGCGCATCCCTGGGTGCGGCGCGCGAACGCCGAGCTCGCCGCCGCCGGAGACCGAGCCGAGCGGTCCGCGACGGGACCGGCGCGGACCGCCCGGCTCGACCGGTTGACCCCCGCCGAGCTGCAGGTCGCCCGGGCGATCTGCGATGGCATGAACAACGCCGAGGCGGCCGCCGCCCTGTTCGTCTCGCGCAAGACGGTCGAGAGCCATCTCACCCGGGTGTACCGCAAGCTCGGGATCCGTTCCCGCAGCGAACTCGTCCGCGTCCTCGTCGCCGCCGGGATGGCGGATCCGTTGCCGGGAGGCTGACCTCGCTCGCTGGTTTGGTCGCCGCGGACAGGCAAATTCTGGGTTGGACCGTCAGCGTCCGATCCGGTGACCGGCGTAAACAGTGCTCCGGCGGGTGGGAAGACGTCGGCCGGGTAGGGTGCGCAGCCGCATCCTCGGCCGCCGCGCGTCTCGCCGAGCGGGGCCGCGTCTGACCGCGATGGCCCGGGGCCGCCGCCGGGCAGCGCCCGTTCTCACCGCCCCGCGGTGTGGGGTCGGATCAGTCGCGGTCGGCCGCGGGGTGCTCGGCGAGCAACGCGGCGAGCGGACCGAACAGCGCCTGCGGGGCGGCGATCGTGAGCTCCTCGCTGGCCGGGCCGCCGCGCAGGTCGCCGACGCGCAGGCCGGCCTCGGCGGCGATCAGGCCGCCCGCCGCGTGATCCCAGGGCTTGAGGCCGCGCTCGTAATAGGCGTCCACGATGCCGCCGGCGGCCGCGCACAGGTCCAGTGACGCCGCTCCCATCCGGCGGATGTCGCGCACCCGAGGGACCACTCGGGTGAGCACCGCCGCCTGGGCGGTGCGCCGGGACACGGTGTAGCCGAAGCCGGTGGCTACGAGCGCGCCCCCGAGCGTCGTCACCTCCGAACCGCTCAGCGCCACCCCGTCCCGGAACGCGCCACCGCCGCGGGTCGCCGTGTAGGTCGTGCCGAGCGCCGGGGCGTGCACGACGCCCGCGACGACCTCCCCGGCTACCTCGGCCGCGATCGAGACCGCCCAGTTCGGCAGGCGATACAGGAAGTTCACGGTGCCGTCGAGCGGGTCGACGATCCAGCGCACACCGGTCGACCCGGCCGAGTCGGAGCCCTCCTCGCCAAGCAGGCCGTCGCCCGGGCGCAGCTCGTCGAGCTGGCGGGCGACCAGTGCCTCCGAGGCCCGGTCGAGGGCGGTGACGACATCGGTGGGCGACGACTTGGTCGTCTCCGCGGCGACCACGCCCTCGCGGCCGCGGGCGAGCAGCTCGCCGGCCTCACGGGCGATCGTCAACGCGATGTCGAGCAGGACGTCCGGATCGGGCAGATCGCTCATCGGGCGGCGCTCCAGGGCTCAGGCATGACAGACGGCTCGGACGCGGCGCCGCCGGTCGACTGCGACGGCGGCTGCCGGCGAGAGGGTTCCCCTCGGCCCAATCCTGCCAAGCGGCCGTTCCGGGCGAAGGCCTCCCACCGTGAGAGCCGTCACCCTTCCCCACCCTCGACGGCGTCCCGTTCGCGTGGCTCTGGCGGGACGCGGCGTCGTGAGCACGATCGGTGCGCCCGTAGGATCGTCCTGTGGTTGCGACAGACGGCACGGAACGATCGACGCGCACGGCTCCCGCGAACGCCGGGGTCCCCGCGAAGCCCAGCCTGGACGGGATCGAGGCACGCTGGTCGGCGGTATGGCAGGACGAGGGCACCTACGCCTTCGACCGCACGGCCGAGCGCGGGCAGGTCTACTCGATCGACACCCCGCCGCCCACGGTAAGCGGCTCGCTGCACGTCGGCCACGTCTTCTCGTACACCCACACCGACGTGATCGCCCGCTACCAGCGGATGCGCGGCCGTGAGGTCTTCTACCCGATGGGGTTCGACGACAACGGGCTGCCCACCGAGCGCCGGGTGCAGAACTACTTCGGCGTGCGCTGCGACCCGTCGCTGCCCTACGACCCGGACTTCACCCCGCCGGCGAAGCCCGGCAAGGAGCAGCTGCCGATCTCCCGGCGCAACTTCGTCGACCTCTGCGAGCAGCTGACGTTGGAGGACGAGAAGGGCTTCGAGGAGCTCTGGCGCCGCCTGGGCCTGTCCGTCGACTGGTCGCGCACCTACGCGACGATCGACACCGGTGCGCGCGCGGTCGCCCAGCGGGCGTTCCTGCGTAACCTCGCCCGCGGCGAGGCCTACCTCGCCGAGGCGCCGACGCTGTGGGACGTCACCTTCCGCACCGCCGTCGCGCAGGCCGAGCTGGAGGACCGCGAGCGCCCCGGCGCCTATCACACGCTGGCCTTCCCGCGGCCGGACGCCGCCGCCGAGCCGGTGATCATCGAGACGACCCGGCCGGAGCTGCTGCCCGCCTGCGTGGCCCTCGTCGCCCACCCGGACGACCCGCGCTACCAGGCGCTGTTCGGGCAGACGGTGCGCACGCCGCTGTTCGACGTCGAGGTTCCGGTCGTCGCCCACCGCCTCGCCGACCCCGAGAAGGGATCCGGCATCGCGATGATCTGTACGTTCGGCGACCTCACCGACGTCATCTGGTGGCGGGAGCTGCAACTGCCCGCGCGCGCCGTCGTCGGGCGCGACGGCCGGCTCGTCACCGAGGCGCCGGCGGCGATCACCTCGGAGTCGGGGCACGGCCACTACGCCGAGCTCGCCGGTAAGACGGTGCACTCCGCCCGGGTGCGCATCGTCGAGCTGCTCACCGAGTCCGGCGCGCTGCGCGGCGAGCCGCGGCCGATCAGCCATCCGGTCAAGTTCTACGAGAAGGGCGACCGGCCGCTGGAGATCGTCACGACCCGCCAGTGGTACATCCGCAACGGCGGCCGGGACGAGTCGCTGCGCGCCGACCTGCGTGCCCGCGGCGGGGAGCTGCGCTGGCATCCCGAGTACATGCGGGTCCGCTACGAGAACTGGGTCGACGGGCTCAACGGCGACTGGCTGATCAGCCGGCAGCGGTTCTTCGGCGTCCCCTTCCCCGTCTGGTATCCGCTCGACGCGGAGGGCACGCCGCGCCACGACGAGCCGATCGTCCCGGACGAGGCGTCCCTGCCGATCGACCCGTCCAGCGACGTCCCGCCCGGGTACACGGCCGAACAGCGCGGCATGCCCGGCGGATTCGCCGCAGACCCGGACGTGATGGACACCTGGGCGACGTCGTCGCTCACCCCGCTGATCGCGTCGGGCTGGGAGAGCGACCCGGACCTGTTCGCCCGGGTGTTCCCGATGGATCTGCGCCCCCAGGCGCACGAGATCATCCGGACCTGGCTGTTCTCCACGGTGGTCCGTACCCACGCCGAGTTCGGCGTGCTGCCCTGGTCGAACGCGGCGATCTCCGGCTGGATCCTCGACCCGGACCGCAAGAAGATGTCCAAGTCCAAGGGCAACGTGGTCACGCCGATGGCCATCCTGGAGGAGCTCGGCTCCGACGCGGTCCGCTACTGGGCCGCCTCCGGGCGCCCCGGCACCGACACCGCCTACGACGTCGGCCAGATGAAGACCGGTCGCCGCCTCGCCATCAAGATCCTCAATGCCAGCCGCTTCGCCCTCGGCCTCACCACCGACGCCGCGAGCGGTGGCGCCACGAGCGCCGGCGAGGGTCCCGCCGCCCAGGCCGCCGGCATCCCGCCCGCCACGCCCGCGGACGCCGCCGCGCCCGCACCGCGCGCGGCCCGATCGATGACCGCGCCGGTCAGCGAGCCGCTGGACCGGGCGCTGCTCGCCGCGCTCGCCGAGGTCGTCGACGCCGCCACCACGGCGCTGGACGGTTACGACTACGCCCGGGCGCTGGAGCTCACCGAGTCGTTCTTCTGGCGGTTCTGCGACGACTACGTCGAGCTGGTCAAGGGCCGGGCCTACGGCTCGTTCGGCCCCGCCGGGGCGGACTCGGCGCGGGCGACGCTGACGGTGGCGCTCTCGGCGCTGCTGCGGCTGTTCGCCCCGGTGCTGCCGTTCGTCACCGAGGAGGTCTGGTCCTGGTGGCAGGACGGCTCCGTGCACCGGGCGACCTGGCCGGACGCGGCGGAGATCCGCAAGCTCGCCGACGGCGGCCGGCCCGAGCTGCTCGACGCCGTCGGCGCCGCGCTGTCCGGGGTGCGCCGGGCCAAGTCCGCGGCCAAGGTGTCGATGAAGGCCGAGGTCGCCCAGGCCCGCATCGCCGGTGACGCCGACACCGTCGCCCTCGTCGACGCCGCCGCCGCCGACCTGCGCAGCGCCGGCGGCATCCAGGAGCTCACCCTCGACCCCACCGCCACCGGCGACCTCACCGTCGACGTCACCCTCGCCTGACCGGCCCGCGGCTGGAATGTCACACGGAGGCCACCCGGCTCGTCTCCGGTAAGGATGCCGTCCAGCGCGTCCTACCGGAGGAGCGATGATGCCGACCGATGACCCCAGCCGCCAGTCCGACCCGGCCGAGGGGGCGGTGTCGTTGGCCGAGGCGTTCGAGGCGGAGCGGGGGCATCTGCGGGCGGTGGCCTACCGGCTGCTCGGGTCGGTCGCCGATGCCGAGGACGTCGTGCAGGAGTCGTGGCTGCGGCTGCGGCGGGTCGATCCGGAGCAGATCCACGATCTGCGGGCCTGGCTGACCGTGGTGGTCGGGCGGCTGTGCCTGGACCAGCTGCGCTCCGCGCGGGGCCGCCGGGAGGGATACGTCGGGCCGTGGCTGCCCGAGCCGCTCGTCCCGGGGCTCGCCGGCGACGGGGGCGCGGCGGGCGGTGGTGTGGCTGCTGGTGCCGGGGGCAGTGTGGATGTCGGCGCGCCGATCGCAGACGCGGCGCTTGTCGCCGGGGTGGCCGTGCCGGTAGGCGGTGCGTCCGGCGGCGGGGAGCTGCCGGCCGATCCGGCGGACCGGGTGACGCTGGCCGAGTCGGTCAGCCTCGCGATGATGGTCGTGCTGGAGGCGCTGAGCCCGGCCGAGCGAACCGCGTTCATCCTGCACGACGTGTTCGGCTACGAGTTCGGGGAGATCGCCGAGGCGACCGGGCGCACCCCGGCCGCGGCCCGCCAGCTCGCCAGCCGGGCCCGCCGGCACGTCCGCGACCGGGCCGTCCGCTTCGATCCGGACCCGGCGGAGCACCGGCGGGTCGCGGACGCCTTCTTCGCCGCCGCGGCCGGGGACGATCTCGACGGTCTGCTCGCGGTGCTCGACCCGGAGGCGGTCCTGCGCTCCGACGGCGGCGGCCTGGTCAAGGCGGCGCGGCGGCCGATCGCCGGCGCGGACAAGGTGGCGCGCTTCGTCCTCGGCATCGTGGACAAGGGGTTGCGGCAGGCGGAGCTGCCGACGAGGTTCGAGCTCGTCGAGGTCAACGGCGAGCCCGGCTTCGCCGCCTTCGAGGGGGATGCGCTGCGCTACGTCGGCGCCCTACACATCGTCGACGGCCGCATCGTCGAGATCAACATGGTCGGGAACCCCCACAAACTGCGCCACCTCGCCTGATCGACACCGGCCGATCCGACCCCGTCCACTGAGCCGCGCATCGCGCGGAACGCGACCGTCCACCAGACGTTCCGCGGAATGCGTCGTGCATCGCTGATCAGGGATTGCGTGCCGCGGAACGCGCGGTGCGTGGCCGGGGAGGGTCAGTCGAGGCGGCGCAGCTCCTTGCGGTAGCGCTCGCCGTTGGCGACGTAGGCGGCGGCGGTCGCCGCGTAGTCGGCGGGGGCACCGCCGGGCAGCACCTTCGCCGGCAGCCCCAGCGCGCGCCCGCCCGCCGGCACCTCGGTGCCACCCACGACGACGGCCCCGGCGCCGACCAGGCCGCCCCGCCCGATCCGGGCCCGGTGCAGCACGATCGAGCCGGAGCCGATCAGCGCGCCGTCCTCGACGACGCAGCCCTCCAGATGGGCGAGGTGGCCCACCGTGCAGTCGTCGCCGATCACGGTGCCCAGGTGCTCGGTCGCGTGGATCACCGTGCCGTCCTGGATGGACGTGCGGGCGCCGATGACGATCGAGCCGTAGTCCCCGCGCAGCACCGCCCGCGGCCACACCGTCGTCCCGGGGCCGATCGTCACCGTGCCGATCACGGTGGCGTCCGGATGGACGAAGGCCGTCGGGTCGATGTCGGGGACGGCGTCCCCCAGGGCGTACACGGCCATCCCGGTCTCCCAGCGATCGTGGTCAGTTCGTCCCATCGTGCCTGCTGACAACCCCGGCGGTCGACGAAAAGGACGCCGCACCCTGTAGAACGAGTCTGGGTGGGATTCGGTGGTCCTGCTGGGCCCGGGACCGGTTAGGCCGCTCCGCATAAGCCGCGTATCGGGCGCGCTTCCCGCAGGTGTGTGCGGGGGACAGCGGCACCGTGTCGCGAATTCGCGGTTCCCCATCCGTTTTGCCCGAGATTATGCGACACGGATTACCCGCGAACCGTCGCGGCAACACCCGCGAAGGTCGCAACCCGAGACGCGACCTAATCGGCGGTCTCGAGTTCCGGGCGCAGCATGCCGGGCGGCGGGGAGCCTGTCGCCCGCGCCCAGGTGCGCGCCGCGGCCCGTTCGGCGGCTAGCCGGCCGAGTCCGATCGCGAGCCCGGAGATCGCTGCCCACGCGATCGCCTCCGAGAGGGCGGTGTCCGGGTCGGCCGGGTTCACCGGCGGGTCGGACTTGCGGATCTTGCGGTACGCCACCGTGACCCCCTTGCTGGCGGCCGTCCCCGCCAGCGCGGTCGCCGCGCCGCCGATGACCTTCCAGCCCAGCTTCGATGCCGCTTTCGCCACCCCACACCTCTCGTTCTCCGGTGCGGACCGCGCCGGCCCGCCCGTCTGCTGCTTACCCCGGCACGGCCGGTTACTTCCAGCTCCACCAGGCCGATCGCGTCGGCCTCCCTATCCGATCACGCGACGGTCACGGGGCGCGGCGCAGGGGATCGATTCGGGTCATCGGTGACCCGGACGGGCCACCGGCGGCGTCGCCGGCACCGGGCGCGGGGTGGCCCGACCGGGATGGCCTATGGTGCAACTCGCGGATCGTGGGACATGCCGCCGGCACGGGCGGCGATCCGGTCGGCACCGTGACCGGCCGGCGCCGCCCGCCCCGCCCCCGTCCCGTCCGTGTCCGCCCGTCCTGTCGACCGAGCGTACCGTTGCCAGCTAGGAGAACGATGTCCGCCACCGATCCGACGACCCCGGCCCCACCCGGCCGGGTGGAGGTCCTCGTGCGCCGCACGGACCCGCGGCTGGCGGGGCCGGTCTACGCCCAGCCGTCGGACGCCGGCGCCGATCTGGTGGCCGCGAGCGACGTCACGCTCGGCCCGGGGGAGCGGGCCGTCGTCGGCACGGGCCTGGCCATCGCGCTACCCGAGGGGTACGCGGCGTTCGTGCACCCGCGCAGCGGCCTGGCCGCCCGGTACGGCGTGACCCTCGTCAACGCGCCGGGGACCGTCGATGCCGGCTACCGTGGAGAAATCAAGGTTGTTCTGATCAATACCGATCGATCCGAGACGATCACCTTGCGCCGGGGCGACCGGATCGCCCAGCTTGTCGTGCAGCGGGTGGAGCACGCCGTCTTCCGCGAGGTCGCGGAGCTGCCGGATTCGGTGCGCGGCGTCGGGGGCTTCGGCTCCACAGGCGGTTTTGGTTCCGGGTCGACGGCTGGTGTCGCCCCGACGGACGGTTCGGACGGTTCGGACGGTTCGGGCGCCGAGGTCGGTGCCGGTGCCGGTGCGGGCGCGGGAGCCGCCGGGGCGACGGGAAGGGAGGCCGCTGGTGTTCGGCCGGGGGCGTAAGGATTCCGCGGAGCGCAGGGACTCCGACGGGTACAGCAGTGCGCAGGACAACGAGGACACGCGGTCGGAGTCGCCCGGTCGGTCGGCGCCGGGCATCGCGGACGGGCCGTATGACGTCAGCGAGGCGCCGGACGACGAGCTGCACCGACTTGATCTCGGTGCGCTGCGCATCCCCGCGCTGCCGGGGGTGCAGGTGCAGTTCCAGGTCGACGAGGCGACCGGCGAGCCGCTGACGGTGGTGGTCACCGACGGGCGCAGCGCGATGGAGCTGTCCGTGTTCGCCGCGCCGAAGAGCCGCGGCCTGTGGGACGAGGTGCGTGCCGAGATCTTCGAGACGATCGAGGCGAGCGGCGGGGCCGAGGCCGGTGGCTCGTTCGGGCGGGAGCTGCGGATGCGGCTGCCGACCGGCCAGCCCGGCGAGTCCGTGCCCGCCCGGATGATCGGGGTGGACGGCCCGCGCTGGTTCGTGCGCGCGGTGGTGACGGGTGCCGCCGGGCGGGATCCAGGCTCGGCGCCGCTGCTGGACGAGACGCTGCGGCAGCTGGTCGTGGCCCGCGGCGACGGCGCGATGCCGGTGCGGGACCCGCTGCCGCTGACCCTGCCGCGCGAGGTCGCCGACCATCCGGACGGGCCGGGGGGCAGCTCCGAGTCGGCGACGAGCGGGCGTCCGCAGATGCCCGTTCCGCCGGTGCGCACCGCCGAGCTCCGCTGACCTGCGCACGGTGGTGCGCTGACGGTCCCCCCGAAGGTGCGCCGCCTGGTCGGTGGCGGTGCCCACCGGCCGGACGCGGTCGGCGTGGCGGTGGCCAGCCGGCACCGACACGCCGCCCGATCACGACGCGCCGGCACATTGCGTGCACGCTGGGTATTCGTCCGCGGATCGCTCGATCGTGCGGCTTGGCGCGGGCACACTGAGCCTCGGCCATTCGTTGCATCAGACGTGCCCGGGCAGAGGTGCTCGCGCGTGATCGGAGGAGCCGTGGGCGAGCCACGCGGTTGGTGGGGGCGCAAGCTCCACAGGCTGACGGCAGGGACGAGCCAGCTCGACGCCGAGGATCTCCAGGCCGCCGCCGCGGCGTGCGGCGCGGCACCGATGAGTCGCTGTCGCGACCGGGACGAGATCTGCGTCGCGGGTACCATCCAGGCGGTGACGGTCCGCGCGCGCTCCGGGGCACCGACCCTGGAGGTCGACATCTACGACGGCAGTGGCACCGTGACCCTGGTCTTCCTGGGCCGCCGCGACATTCCCGGGCTGCGGGCCGGTGCGTCGGTCAAGGCCTCGGGCCGCGTGACGCTGCAGGACGACCGTCCGAACATCTTCAACCCGCGGTACGAACTGCTACCGGTCTCCTCCGCCAGCGCCTGAGCCCCGCGGTGGGGGCCGGCCCCACACCGACAGGATCCTCACCGACGATGCCACGACTGCCCGCCCCCGACGCCCAGCCGATGTCGATGTCCGAGGCCATCGGCGGGCCCCGGGGGATTCTCGACAGCTCCCTGCCCACCGTCGCGTTCGTGACGGTGAACTCCCAGGCCGGGCTGACCGCCGGGATCGTGGTCGCCGTCGCCACCGCCGTGGCCCTGCTCGCGCTGCGGATCGTACGGCGCGAGCCGATCCAGCAGACGTTCAGCGGGCTGTTCGCCGTCGGGTTCGCCGCGTTCGTCGCCTCGCGCACCGGCGACGCGAAGGGCTTCTTCCTGCCCGGCATCGCCAAGAACGCCCTCGGCACGGTGGTGGCGCTGCTCTCGGTGGCGGTGCGCCGGCCGATCGGTGGCTACCTGATGGCCGGGCTCGACACCCGCTACGCCGGCTGGCGTGACGACCGCCGCCAGCGGCGCGCCGCGATCTGGGCGACGCTCATCTGGGCGGTCGTGTTCGGCCTGCGTTTCGCCGTGCAGGGCGTGCTCTACCTCGCCGACCGGACCGGCTGGCTCGCCGCGGCGAACATCGCGCTCGGCCTGCCGCTGTTCGGCGTCGCGGTGCTGGCCAGCTTCGCGATCGTGCGCCGCCTCGCCCCGCTGCCGCCGAAACCGGCCGACCCGGCCGGCGGGATGGTCGTGGAGGGCGAGGTGGTCCACGGCGACGCGGTCCGCGCCGACGGGCCCGGCGGCGGCGTCACCGCCCCGGCGGATCCGCCTCGCTGACCGCGTAGCGACAGTCCGGCGGGCCGGGCCGGGCCGGGCCAGCGGCAGCGGCAGCGGCAGCGGCGGCTCAGTCGGACGCGGCCGACGGGGGCGGCCCGAGCAGGGCGGCCAACTCCTCCTCGGCCTCGCTGGTCGTCGCGACGGCGAGGACCTCGTCGCCGCTCTCCAGTGCCGCGTCGGGGGAGGGGATGACCGCCCGGCCGTCGCGCAGGATGACGACCAGCGCCGTGTCGGCGGGCAGCTCGATCTCGCTGATCCGCCGCCCGGCGATGGGCGACTCCTCGGCGAGGGTCAGCTCGACCAGGGAGGCGTCGCTCTGCCGGAAGCGCATCAGCCGTACCAGGTCGCCGACGCTGACAGCCTCCTCGACCAGCGCGGTGAGCAGCCGCGGCGCGGACACCGCGACGTCCACCCCCCAGGACTCGGTGAACAGCCACTCGTTCTTGGGATGGTTCACCCGGGCGACGACCCGCGGCACCCCGAACTCGGTCTTCGCCAGCAGCGAGACGACGAGGTTCACCTTGTCGTCCCCGGTGGCGGCGACGAGCACCGCGAAGTCGTTGAGCCCGGCCGCGTCGAGCTGCGACAGCTCACAGGCGTCGGCGCGCAGCCAGCGGGCGCCGGGCACGGCGTCCGTGCGGACCTTGGCGGGGTCGCGCTCGATGATGAGCACCTCGGACCCGTTGTCCAGCAGCTCGGCCGCGATCGAGCGGCCCACCTTGCCGGCGCCCGCGATCACCACTCGGCGCGCGCTCATGCTCATCCCTCCTCCGGACCGCGGCGCAGCACCAGGTCGGCCTCGGTGGCCCGCGCCTTCACGACGGCGACGTGCAGCACGTCGCCATCCTGGACGAGGGTGCGCGCGTCGGGCAGCACCCCCTCGCCGAAGCGGGTCACGCACGCCACCCGCACGCCCGCGGTCTCCTCGACCTCCCGCACCTTGCGCCCGACCCAGGCCGGGCCGGGCGGGACCGCGGTGAGCATGACCGTTCCCGACGGGTCGGACCACTGGGGGGTCACGGCCTCGGGGAGCAACCGGCCGAGGATCTGGTCGCGGGTCCAGCGCACGGTGGCGACGGTGGGGATGCCGAGGCGTTCGTAGACCTCGGCCCGGCGCGGGTCGTAGATGCGGGCGACGACCTGCTCGACCCCGAACATCTCGCGGGCCACCCGGGCGGCGATGATGTTGGAGTTGTCACCGCTGGAGACGGCGGCGAAGGCCGCGGCCCGCTCGATGCCCGCCTCGACGAGGGTGTCACGGTCGAAGCCCACGCCCGTCACGCGCTGCCCGGCGAAGTCGGCGGGCAGCCGGCCGAAGGCCGCCGCGTCCTGATCGATGATCGCGATCGAGTGGCCGAGGCGCTCGGCGGCGCGGGCGAGGGCGGAGCCGACCCGGCCGCAGCCGAGGATCACGACATGCACGAGAGTTGAGAGTAGCGGTATCCGCCGCCGGCGGCGCGGATCGTCCCGGGAACTCTCCGTATGCGGAACTTGGTGGCCCGCCGGGCGCCGTGGTCCGACCGACCTGCGCTTATGTGTGCCACGTCACAGTTGTGTGTGATGCTTCTCGTCGTCGGTAGCATCGCCGCGTGGCGCTCACGGACCGCCTCAAGCGCGGTTTTGTCGGTCGACCGATCGGGAGTGACCGGCTCGGGGAGACATTGCTTCCCAAACGGGTTGCTCTGCCCGTCTTCGCCAGTGACGCGCTGTCCTCGGTGTCCTACGCGACCGAGGAGATCCTGCTCGTCCTGTCGCTGGGCGGGTTGGCCTTCTACCATGTCTCGCCCTGGCTGGCCGGCGCCGTCATCGTGCTGATGCTGACGGTGGTCGCCTCCTACCGGCAGAACGTGCACGCCTATCCGAGCGGTGGCGGTGACTACGAGGTCGTCTCGACCAACCTCGGGCCGCGTGCCGGGCTGCTTGTCGCCTGCGCCCTGCTCGTCGACTACGTCCTGACGGTCGCGGTGTCGGTGTCGGCGGGTGTCGCCAACCTGACATCCGCGGTGACGGGTCTCGCTCCACACCGCGTCCTCATCGCGGTGATCATCGTCGTGCTGCTGACGATGATCAACCTGCGCGGCGTGCGCGAGTCGGGGACGGCGTTCGCCATCCCGACCTACGGGTTCGTGGCCGGCGTCTTCGTCATGATCATCACGGGTCTGGTGCAGGCGGCGCTCGGGCACACCCCCCAGGCCGAGAGCGCCGGGTACACGGTCGTCGCCGAGCACGACTACGCCGGCTTCGCGCTGGCCTTCCTCGTGCTGCGGGCGTTCGCCTCCGGCTGCACCGCGCTCACCGGCGTCGAGGCGATCAGCAACGGCGTGCCCGCGTTCCGCAAGCCGAAGAGCCGCAACGCCGCGACGACGCTGCTGATGATGGGCCTCATCGCGGTCACCATGTTCGCCGGCGTCACCGCGCTGGCGCTCATCTCGGACGTGCACGTCGCCGAGCACACGAAGGACCTGCTCGGCGCGCACGGGGACCAGCCGACTGTCATCGCCCAGGTCGCCGAGGCGGTGTTCGGCCACGGCTCGATCGGGTTCGCCTACATCGCGACGGTCACCACGCTCATCCTGATGCTCGCCGCGAACACCGCGTTCAACGGCTTCCCGGTGCTCGGCTCGATCCTCGCCCGCGACGGCTACCTGCCCCGCCAGCTGCACACCCGCGGCGACCGGCTCGCCTACTCCAACGGCATCGTGCTGCTGTCGAGCTTCGCGGTGCTGCTCATCGTCGTGTTCGACGCGCAGGTCACCCAGCTGATCCAGCTCTACATCCTCGGGGTGTTCATCTCGTTCACCCTCAGCCAGGCGGGGATGGTGCGGCACTGGGCGCGCATTCTGCGCGACGAGGACGACCCGCGGGCGAGCGACCCCGCCAGCCGGCGGGGCCTCCGCCGCTCGCAGACGATCAACTTCCTCGGCGCCTGCCTGACCGGCACGGTCCTCGTCCTGGTCCTGGTCACCAAGTTCACCCACGGGGCGTGGATCGTCTGCCTGGCGATCCCGATCATCTTCGTGATCATGCGGGGGATCCGTGGCCACTACGACCGGGTCGCCGTCGAGCTCACCCCGGAGCCCGGGCCGCCCACGCTGCCCTCGCGCATCCGGGGCGTCGTGCTTGTCAGCAAGATCCACGCGCCGACGCTGCGCGCGCTCGCCTACGCGAAGGCCACCCGGCCGCACAGCCTCGTCGCTGTCACCGTCGCGGTCGACCAGGCCGACGCCGACCGGCTGCGCGCCGCCTGGGCCGAACGCGGCATCACCATCGACCTCGTCGTGCTCGCCTCCCCGTACCGGGAGGTCACCCGGCCAGTGCTCGACTACGTGGCACGCATCCGACGGGAGAGCCCGCGCGACGTGGTCTCGGTCTACGTCCCCGAGTACGTCGTCGGGCACTGGTGGGAGCATCTGCTGCACAACCAGAGCGCCCTGCGGCTCAAGGCGCGGCTGCTGTTCCAGCCCGGCGTGATGGTCACCAGCGTGCCCTGGCAGCTGGCGTCGTCGGCCCGGGTCGAGGAGCGCCGGGAAGGCGCCGGCGCCGGCGCGGTGCGCCGCGGACGGGCCGCCCTGCCCGGCCCGTCCGCCGTCTCCGGGCCCGGCGGCACCCCCGCCGGCACCGCGGCGCCGGGTTCCGCCGAGGGCACGGGCTCCGCCGGATCGGCCGCAAGCTCCGCTGGATCGGCCACCTCGACCGCCGGGTCGGCCACGTCCACCGCCGCCCCCGGGTCCGGACCCGCGGAGCGGACGTGAGTACCCGCCGGCCGCGCCGATCCGCTCCGGCCTCGGGCGCCGGCACCGGCGCGCTGGCCTCGTCGGCCGCGCCTGGAACCCTGCTCGACCTCGAGGTCGGGCCGGTCGCGCACGGCGGGTTCTGCGTCGCCCGGACCGGCGGCCGGGTGGTCTTCGTCCGGCACGCGCTGCCCGGCGAGCGGGTCCGGGCCCGCGTCACCGACGCCTCCCACGACCGTTACTGGCGGGCCGACGCGGTGGAGATCCTCACCGCGGCGCCCGGCCGGGTCGAGCCGCCCTGCCCGCACGCCGGACCCGGCGCCTGCGGGGGCTGCGACTGGCAGCACGCCGACCTCGCGACCCAGCGGGCCGGCAAGGCCGCCGTGGTCGCCGAGTCGCTGCGCCGCTTCGCCGGGCTGGACGTCCCCGTCGTCGTCGAAGGGCCGCCGCCCGTCGGATCCGCGGGCACAGGCGCGGACACGGGCACAGGCGTGGGTGCGGACCCGGGGGCTGGCGGGCTGGGCTGGCGGACCCGGATGCGGTTCGCGGTGACCGAGGACGGCGGGATCGGGCTGCGGGCCAGCCGTTCCCACCTGGTCCTGGCGACCCCCGACTGCCGCATCGCCCATCCGCTGCTCCTCGACGCGGTGGCCGGCCGTCGCTTCCCCGGCGCCGACGCGGTCGAGGTGGCCGTGAGCCCGGCGACGCGGCAGGTGGCCGTCGCCGTGCGTCCCGGCCCCGGCCCGGACGGGCCGCCGGGTGTGCGGGTGGTCGAGGTGGTGGGGGAGCGGCGCTTCGCCGTGGGCCCGGAGGTGTTCTGGCAGGTACACCCCGCCGCCCCGGAGGTGCTGGTGGACGCGGTGCGGACGGCACTGCGGCCGCGGCCGGGAGAGACCGCGCTCGACCTGTACGCCGGGGCGGGGTTGTTCGCCGCGTTCCTCGCCGCCGACGTCGGCCCGCGCGGGCGGGTCGTCGCGATGGAGTCGGACGCGGCGGCCGTCGCCGCGGCGGCCGACAACCTCGCTGACCTGCCCCAGGTGTCGCTGCGTGGGGTGCGGGTCACCCCGGCGACGGTGCGCGGGGTAGTCGGCGGCCGGTCATCGGACGAGTCCGGAACGTCACGGGGTGGGGTCGACGTCGCGGTGCTGGACCCGCCGCGGGCGGGCGCGGGGCCCGCGGTGATGGCCGCGTTGCTCGCCCACCACCCGCGTGCCGTTGCCTACGTCGCATGTGATCCGGTCGCCCTCGGCCGGGACCTGGCGGCGGCGTCGACCGCTGGTTACGAACTCGTCTCGCTGCGTGTGTTCGACCTTTTCCCGATGACGCACCATGTGGAGTGTGTGGCGCTGTTGCGGCCGCGCGTCACCGAACTGCCAGCGTCGGGCAAATAGCGCCGAGTAGTCGGCGGCGGGCCTCTGGGTGCGGGCCGCTCGGCTGCGGCGCCACCCGGTCGCCGCGGCGTGTCGCTCGCACGCCACGCCGGGGCCGGCGACACGTCTGCGTGCCCGGATCCCGACCAATAGTGGGCAAGCGGGAGGCTGATTCTACCCTGACGACACCTATTGCCCCGCGTTCCGCGAGGAACTCACATGTCGTCAGGGCGTCTGCGGGCCCCCTGCTGACCTGCGTAGACTTTGCCGGACCCGGACCGATCCCCTTTCGGGAGAGGGAGTTCACGCCGTGTCGCTTCTGTCCACGATCAACAGTCCCCAGGACGTCAAGCGCCTCGACCATGAGGAGCTCGGCACCCTGGCGGCCGAGATCCGTGATTTCCTCATTCACGCCGTCGCGCGTACCGGGGGTCACCTCGGCCCCAATCTCGGGGCTGTCGAGCTTACGCTTGCGATTCATCGAGTGTTTGATTCGCCCTTCGACCGCATCCTGTGGGACACCGGACACCAGTCCTACGTCCACAAGATTCTCACCGGTCGGGTGGATGACTTCGGCGGGCTGCGCCAGCGGGGGGGCCTTTCGGGCTACCCGAGCCAGGCGGAGTCCGAGCACGACATCATCGAGAACTCGCACGCCTCGACGGCCCTGTCCTACGCCGACGGGCTCTCCCGCGCCTACGCGCTGCGCGGGGAGGACCGGGCGGTCGTCGCCGTCGTCGGCGACGGTGCGCTCACCGGCGGCATGTGCTGGGAGGCGCTGAACAACATCGCGGCCGACGACCGGCCCGTCGTCGTCGTCGTCAACGACAACGGCCGGTCCTACGCGCCGACGATCGGCGGCCTCGCCGACCACCTCGCCGCCCTGCGCCTCGCGCCCGAGTACGAGCAGGTCCTCGACGTCGTCAAACAGGTCCTCGGCCGCACGCCGCTGGTCGGCGCGCCGCTGTTCGACGCGCTGCACGGCATCAAGAAGGGCATCAAGGACGTCGTCCAGCCCCAGGGCATGTTCGAGGACCTGGGCCTCAAGTACGTCGGCCCGGTCGACGGGCACGATGTCGTCGCGGTCGAGTCGGCCCTGCGCCGCGCCCGCAGCTTCGGTGGCCCCGTCATCGTCCACTGCGTCACCCGCAAGGGCTTCGGCTACCCGCCGGCCGAGCAGGACGACGCCGACAACTTCCACGGCATCGGCGTCATCGACCCGGCCACCGGCAAGGCGAAGTCCACGTCCAAGACGACCAGCTGGACGAGCATCTTCTCCGACGAGATCGTCCAGATCGGCGCCGAGCGGCCCGACGTGGTCACCCTGACCGCCGCGATGCTCCAGCCGGTCGGCCTCGGCTCGTTCGCCAAGGCCTACCCGGACCGGGTCTTCGACGTCGGCATCGCCGAGCAGCACGCGGTGACCTCCGCCGCCGGCCTCGCGATGGGTGGCCTCAAGCCCGTCGTGTGCCTGTACGCGACGTTCCTCAACCGCGCCTTCGACCAGGTCCTCATGGACGTCGCGCTGCACCGCCAGCCGGTGACGTTCGTGCTCGACCGGGCCGGGGTCACCGGTGAGGACGGCGCGTCGCACAACGGCATGTGGGACATGTCGTTCCTGCAGGTCGTGCCCGGCCTGGCGATCGCCGCGCCGCGCGACGCGCCGACCCTGCGCGCCGAGCTGCGCGAGGCCGTCGCTGCCACCGACCACCCCACGGTGGTGCGTTTCGCCAAGGGCAAGGTCGCCGAGGACGTCCCGGCGATCGACACGGTCGGCGGGGTCGATGTGCTGTTCCGCTCGCCCGCGGTCGCCCAGCACCGGGAGGTGCTGCTGGTCGCGGTCGGCGTGATGGCCACCCCCTGCCTGGAGGTCGCGCGCCTCGTCGCCAGCCAGGGCATCGGCATCACGGTCGTCGACCCGCGGTGGGTCAAGCCGCTGCCGCCGGCCCTGGTCGACCTCGCCCGCGACCACGACCTCGTCGTCACCGTCGAGGACAACGGCCGGGTCGGCGGGGTCGGCTCGTCGCTCGCGCAGCTGCTGCGCGACGCCGACGTCGACGTCCCGCTGCGGGACTTCGGCATCGCGCAGAAGTTCCTCGACCACGCCAAGCGGGACGAGATCCTCGCCGAGGTCGGGCTTGCCCCGCAGGACCTCGCCCGCAAGGTCGTCGAGGCGATCGCGAAGCGCCAGCCCGCCCTCGAGGACGCCCCGGCGGACGCCGCCGCGAGCCCGGTGCCCGGTGCCCGGCGCACCGGGGAGCAGGTCGCCGACAAGCGCTGACGCGCACTGACGAAGCCGTGGCCCCGCCGCCCCTGCGGGCGCGGCGGGGTCACGGTCGTCCCGCCTGGAGCGGGCCCGCGCAACCCTGGGCCCGCGCGGCCGGCCCGGGGTCGCCGGGCCGACGGCGGCCAGCGCGGCCTAGGCTGGCCCGGTGGCAGAGCAGCAGTCCGCGCTGAACGCGCGGGGGCACCGATCCGCGCTGAACGCGCCGGGGCACCCGTCCGCGCCGGACGCGTCCGCGCCGGACGCGCCCGCTCCGTCGCAGCCGCCGTCCTCGCCGGGGGCGCGCGGCGGCCGGCGCGGCGCGCGCTGGTGGCTCGTGCGCGGCGCGTTGCTGCTGGCGCTCGGCCTGCTGGCGCTCGCCCTGGTCAGCCAGTGGCGGGACGTGCGCGAGTCCTTCCACCTGCTCACCGTCGGTGGAGTGATCGCCTCCGGGGTCGCGACGGTGCTCGCCGTCGGCACGACCGTGCTGTCCTGGCGGGCGCTGCTCGCCGGGCTCGGCGCCCGACTGCCGCTGCGCGCGGCGGTGCGGATCTTCTTCGTGGGGCAGATCGGCAAGTACATCCCCGGCAGCGTGTGGCCGGTCCTCGCCCAGATGGAGCTGTCGCGCGACTACGGCGTCTCCCGGCCGAAGGCGGCGTCGGCGAGCCTCGTCGTCCTCGCCCTCGCGGTGCCCAGCGGCGGGCTGGCCGCCGCGGTGACCCTGCCGTTCGTCTCGGCGGAGGCGCTCGCGAGCTACTGGTGGGCGCTGGCCGCGGTGCCGGTGTTCGCCGTCGTCCTCGCCCCGCCGGTACTGTCGCGCCTGCTGGCGCTGGCGTTCCGGCTGCTGCGCCGCGCGCCGCTCGACGAGCCGCTCACGCTGCGCCCGATCGCGGCCGGGGCGGGCTGGCTGCTCGTCAGCTTCTGCTGGTATGGCCTCGCGACCTGGCTGCTCGTGCGCGATCTCGATCCGCACGTCGGCGGCGCGCGGCTGTTGCTGCTGTCCGCCGGCGCGTACGCGCTGGCCTGGACGGCGGGTTTCCTCGTGCTGGTCGTGCCGGCGGGGGCGGGGGTGCGGGAGGCGGTTCTCGTGCTCGCGCTCGCGCCCGCGATCGCCGGCGGACCGGCCACCCTCGTCGCTCTGGTCGCCCGTCTGCTGGCCACGGTCGCCGACCTGGTGTGGGCGGCGGTCGGCGTCGCCCTGCGCGGGCGGGGCGACGCGCGCCAGCGCGGCGATGGCGGTGATGGTGGCGGACCGGGCCTGCCGGCAGCTGTGGACCAGGCCGCGGACCCGCTGCGCGGCACCGCCGCGCGGGGATGACGCAACTGGTCGCGCTGGTCGCCGCGGCGCCTGGTAACGCCTGGTCAGGGCGGTGCGGGGCCGGCTGGCGGCACTATGACCCGGACCGGCGACTGCGAGTCGGATGTCCGATCTGGACTGCCCGTATCGGACGAACACGGGCAGGATGATGTGATGAGCGGCGGTAGCCGACCGGGTCGGGTGCCGGTGGGCCGGCCGCGTCACGAGGGAGTCACATGAACGGCCAGGGCAGTGAGTACCCGTCTGGTCGGCGGGAGCGGGGCGCCGAGGGCGCCGATCCGACGGAGTCGACCGGCCCGCTCAGTCCCTGGGCACAGCCGCCGCCGGCCGCCCCACCGCCGGGTGCCCCCCCCGTGCCGGGTGCCCACCCCGCGCCGGGCTGGGGCCCACCGCCACCACCCGCGGCCTTCCGCTCCGGCGGCGGGCCGCCCGGCGCGAACGTGAGCGCGGGCGCCCGTCCGGCGGCCTGGCCAGCCGGGGCGCCGCCCGCCGCCCCGCCCGTCGCCGGCGGCCCACCCGGGGTCGTCTTCCCGCCGGTTCCGCCGGTTCCACCGCGTCCGGTAGCCCCCTTCGGAGCGTCCCTGCCGGGGCCGCCTCGGCCGGGGCAGCCGTTGTCCGCTCCCGCGGCGTTCGCCGGGCGCCCGGCCGGTCCTGGTATGCCGGTCCCGGGACCGGTCCCCGCCGCTCCCGGTCCCGCTGGCCCCATGGGTACGGCCGGCCCCGCCGGTGTGCCCGGCGGCCTGGCGCGCCCCGCCGGACCCGGCGGCGGCCCGCCTCCCACAGGCTGGGGCGGTCCCGGCTGGGCGTCGGGGCCGCCGCCGGCGTCGAACCGTCGGGGGACGCCTCGCTGGGTGATCCCCCTCGCCGTCGTGCTCGTGGTGGCCATCGGCGCCGGGTCCGCAGGCCTGGTCCTGCTGCGCCGCTCCGACGACGGTCCGGCAGGCGCCGTGCGCTCCTACCTCACCGACGTGCGCTCCGCCCAGTACGACGCCGCCTACGGCCGGCTCTGCGGCTCGGTGCGCAACGGCCGGTCCGCGGCCGAGTTCGGGGTCATCATGCGGGCGTTCGACGGCATCCGCGGGGGAGTCGCCGCCTTCGCCGTGCGCGGCGTGCAGACCCGCCATCCCAGCGCGGCCCAGACGGTCCGCGACGTGCAGGTCGACGTGCAGCGCAGCCGCGGCTCGACGAGCCGGGAGTCCTACGAGGTCGGCAAGGAGAACGGCGACTACTGTCTGCTCACCCCGGGCGCACCGTTCACCTCCGACGCGTCCGGCGACGGCGGCACCGATCCACGCTCCGGACCCTTCGACCGCCAGCCGGGCTCCGGCGGGCCCGGTGGCTCGGGCGGTTCGGGTGGTGGTTCGGGTGGTTCGAGCGGCGGTCTGACCGACGACCCGCCGGCCCGCGCCGCCTGACCGCGGGTCACCAGCGGGCCGGCGAATCACTGATCAGGGTCTGCGTTCCGCGGAACGCGCCGGCCACGCCCACTGCGCCTCGGATTCAAACATGACAGCGAGGTTCCTCGCCGAGGCGAGCCGCCCCGGCGAGGAACCCCAGTGGATCATCGTGCGGGCCGTCAGACCGCGGCGGCGGGAACGGCCTCCCCGCGGGCGGCGGAGCCGGGCTCGACCTCGCCGACACCGGTCGCGTCCTCGACCGCGGTGCCCGCCGCGAGGCCGCCGCCGCGGGGGATGCTCAGCGCCGCCAGCAGCGCCATCCCGACGGCGATCACGCCCAGCCACAGCGCGGGCCGGGTGCCGTCGATGAAGGAGGCCGGCGACGCGTAGCCGCCGCGGGCCGAGAAGACCGACGAGAGCACCGCGATGCCCAGCACGCCGCCGAGCTCACGCAGGGCGTTGTTGGCGCCGGAGGCAACCCCCTGGAACCGGGTGGGTACGACGCCCAGCGCGACGGTCGCGATCGGCACGAAGAACAGTGCCATGCCGACACCGGAGACGGCGAACGGTCCGATCAGCGAGGTGTAGGACATGTGCGCGGAGAGCACCGTGGCCATCCAGGCCAGCCCGGTCGCGTTGAGGATCAGCCCGGCGACCAGCAGCGGTCGGCCACCGATGCGGTCCGACACCGGACCGGCGAGCGGCGCGATGAGCAGCGGCATCGCTGTCCACGGCAGGGTGCGCACGCCGGCCTGCAGCGGCGAGTAGCCGTAGACGTTCTGCAGTGCCTGGGCCAGCAGGAAGATCGAGCCGAACATGCCCAGCGAGAACAGCATCGCGGTGGCGTTCACCGCGGAGAAGCCGCGGATGCGGAACAGGCTCATCGGCAGCATCGGCGCCCCACCACGCCGGGCGACCCGCAGCTCCCAGGCGACGAAGGCGGCCACGCCGAGCGCGCCGAGCACCAGCGCGGAGAGCACCGGGCCGCTCGTCCAGCCGTGGCTCTCGCCGCGGACCAGACCGAAGGTGATCCCGAACAGGCCAGCGCTGACCAGGGCGGCCCCGGTCAGGTCGAGACGGGACGAGCTGGCCCGCGACTCGGCCAGCGCCCGTAGCCCGATCGGCAGCGCGACGAGCCCGATGGGCACGTTCACCCAGAAGATCCACTGCCAGCTGGCGCCCTCGGTGACGGCGCCGCCGATCAGCGGTCCGACCGCCACCGCGAGCCCGGTCATGGCGCCCCAGATGCCGAGCGCGGCGCCGCGGCGGTTCTCGGGGACCGCCGCGGCGAGCAGCGTCAGTGTCAGCGGCAGCACGAACGCGGCGCCGACGCCCTGCACGGCGCGGGCGGCGATGAGCGCGCCGATCGACGGGGCGAGCGCCGCCCCGGCACTGCCCACGGTGAACACGGCGAGGCCGGCCAGGAACACCCGGCGACGGCCGAGCCGGTCACCGAGCGCGGCGCCGGTGAGCAGCAGAACCGCGAAGGGCAGCGTGTAGGCGTTCACCGTCCACTCCAGCCCCTCCAGGCCGGCACCGAGGTCCGCCCTGATCTTCGGCAGGGCCGTGGTGACCACCAGGTTGTCCAGGGACACCATGAACGCGGCCAGGGATGTCACGACGAGGGTCCACACGGTGTTCGGGCGTCGGGTCATGACCGGTACTCCTTCCATCTCGATGTGAGTACTCACTACCTCCAGGAGGTAGTGAGCGATCACTAGCTTCTGGGATTGCTGTCGTCGCGCCGGCCCCGGGGGCTGTGACAGCCCGTCCGGAGCCGGTCAGTCAGGTAGGGGTGGTGGCGAGGATCAGCCGGGGGAGGTCGCGCCGGCCGTCGTGTCCGGCGGTGAGCAGATCGCCTGCGCCCACTGCTCGTCCAAGGACGCGAGGTCCATCGACGCGGCGACGTTGATCAGCATGCCGTGTGCGAAGAAGGTGCGGACGTCCTCGGTCGGCAGGCCGGTGACGCGCTGGATCGTGGTCCACAGCCCACGGAACCCGTCGCGCGCCGTGACCCGCACGTCCGGGTCGTAGCAGCCGGCGTAGGCGTGCATCTGGGTGAGCAGGTAGGTGGGGTCCGCGAGCAGCTCGCCGTAGGCGAGCTTCATCGCCTCCAGCGCGTCCGCGCCGGTGAGCTCGCCGACCGCCCGCTCGAACTGGGCGGCGGTCCGCCGGAACGTGTCCGTCACGACCGCCAGGTACAGGGCCTTCTTGGTGGGGAACAGCCGGAACAGGTAGGGCTGGGAGATGCCGGCCCGCGCCGCGATGGCCTCCGTGGAGGTGCCGGTCAGGCCACCGTGGGCGAACTCCTCGATCGCGGCGGCGAGCACGCTCGCCCTCCGCTGCTCGGCGCTCATCCGCGTGCCGCCGGCTGTCCTCGTCGCCATGCCCGTAAGGTAGTGGCCACTCACTAACTCTGTCAATCCCTCTCGCCATCGCCGCGCCGCGCTCGTGGGCTGAGTGTGCCCCTGTCATAGGCGAGGGTGCGGTTCACCCGGACAGTCAGGGCGTGCGCCCGCGGCGGCGTCGGACGATCGCGACGCCGACGGCAGCGAGAAGCGCGACGCCGGCGACCAGACCGCCGATCGTGGTGATACGTCGGGTGGTGCCCGTCACGTGCGCCGCGACGGGCGCCGCGCTCCCGGCGGTGTGCGGGAAGGTGACGGCTGCCGCGGATGTGTAGTTGTCGGAAACGGCCAGTGGATGCGGGAGCGGGACACCGGAGCGGGACGATCGGTCGGGCAGTTCCGAAACCGCGGTCAGGGTCGTGGTTTTCGGAATGGCTGGTGAACGGGTGAGGAGCGTTGACCTCCTCGGTTGAGCGGCGAGCCGGCGCCGGGCGCCTCAGCGGGCCGAGGTCTCGGTGTGGATGCGGCGGGAGTCGAGGCCGGCGGCGCGCAGCGCGCGCGTGACGGCGGTGACCATGCCGCGCGGCCCGCAGACGTAGACGTCGTGGTCGACGAGATGGGGGACGAGCGCGACCAGCCGGCGTGGACTCAGCGGATCGACGTCGGTGCCGGTGCCGGGCGGTGACGCTCCGGTCAGGTAGTGCACGGTCGCGCCGCGTCGCAGGGCGAGCTCGTCGATCTCCTCGCGGAAGATCACCTGGTCGGCGCGTTCTGTGCGGTACAGGAGTGTGAGCTCATCCTGGGCGGCCTCGAGGCCCTCCAACAGGGCGCGCAGGGGGGCGATACCCATCCCGCCGGCGATCAGCAGGACGCGCCGTCGGGTCCGCGCCCGCGCGGTAAGCGCGCCGTAGGGACCGGAGGCCAGCAGCCAGCGGCCCGGTTCCAGACGCGCCATGGCATTGCTGTAGTCGCCGACCGCCTTGACGGTGAAACGCAGACGGTCACCGCTTGGGGCCGCGGACAGCGAGAACGGGTGCGAATGCCGCCACATCGGCCCGCGCAGGGCCCGCAGGCGGAAGTACTGCCCTGGCTGGGCACCCACCGCGCCCAGCGCGTGCCCGGACACCAGAATCGAGACGACGTCGGGTGACTCCCGTTCGACGGCCTCCACGGTAAGTTGGTGACGCAGCGTCAGCCAGGCCGGCGTGAGGATGCGATACCAGCAGACGGCGGCCAGGGCCACGAGGTGTAGACCCGTCCACAGCACGCGAGCCGGCGTCGTGGTGAGGTCGGCCCCGAGCAGCTCGTGGGCGAAGCTGACCGCGATCGCCGGGTAGACGACCAGGTGCAGCAGATGCCACCAGCCGTAGGGCATCGCCCGGCGCACGACGGGAATCGAGCTGATCCCCGCGACCAGCAGCAGCGCCAGGCCGATCATTGCCAGCCAGACATACGGCAGGCCGAACGTCACGCCGACCAGTGCCGAGGCGAACGACGTCCCCACCGACGCGCCGTTTGCCGCGATCGCGAGCGCCGCGTGCGCGGTCGTCAGCGTCAGGAAGGCCAGCCCGCAGCCGAGGTGGATCGTCCGGATGCGATGGACCGGCACCGCGTGCTCGACCCAGGGCAGTCGAGCCGCCAGCAGGACCTGCGCGGCACTGAGATACCCGGCGACGAGCCCACACAGGCGTGCGCCCGCGTCGTACCGGCCCGCCGAGCCGGGCAGCGCGTGCTGGGTGAGCTGGTGTACTCCCCAGCCGGCGACGAGCAGCGCGCCGCCGACCAGGAGCCCGACCAGCACCCGGTCGCTGTCGCGTGTGGGGTCGGCGGTGACCAGGCCCGGCCGCGCCGCGTGCGGCGGAAACGGGGCCGGGTTCGTCGACATTGCGTCACGCTAACCCGGCCACCTGTGTCGTCCCGGGCCAGGGGGACGTATCGCCCGGCCGGTCGCGCCGAGCCTCCACGGAAGGGTGCGCCCGGGCGTCAGGCCGGCAGGGTGGCGACGCCGGGCGGGGCGAAACGCTCGCCCGTGACGGCCTCGCTGACGCCGATGCGGTCCAGGTACGGCGTGATGCCGCCCAGGTGGAACGGCCAGCCGGCGCCGAGGATCATGCACAGGTCGATGTCGGCCGCCTCGGCGACGATCTTTTCCGCGAGCATGAGATGGATCTCCTCGGCGAGTGCGCGCAGCGCGGCCGCCCGCACGTCCGCCGCGCTCGGGGCCGCGGCGGTCGGCGGTCCGTCCAGGGCCGAGGGGGAGGCGCTCGGGTTCGGGGACGAGCCGGCCGGGGCCGTGGCGGCGGAGGGGGCGCGCAGGGCTGCCGCGGCGACGGGATCGACGACGCGCTCGCCGGCCGGACCGGTCTGGTAGACGCCGCGGCGGCCGGCCTCGACGAGGCGGGCAAGGCTCGTCGGCGCCCGGAAGCGGTCCGGGAAGGCGGCGTGCAGGGTCGCGGCGACGTGCAGCGCCACCGGCGGGCCGACCAGTTCCAGCAGGACCAGCGGGGTCATCGGCAGGCCGAGCGGGTCGAGGGCGTGGTCGACCTCGTCGAGGGGGGTGCCGAGCTCGGCGGCCGCGAGCACCTCGCCGAGGAAGCGGGTGAGCAGCCGGTTCACGATGAAGGCCGGGGCGTCCGCGACCAGCACCGCGTTCTTCTTCAGGCTCTTCGCGACGGCCAGCGTGGTCGCCACCGTCGCGTCGTCGGTGTGCGCCGCGCGGACCACCTCGACGAGCGGCAGGACGGCCACCGGGTTGAAGAAGTGCAGGCCGGCGACCCGCTCGGGATGCTCGAGGCCGGCGGCCATGTCGGTCACCGACAGCGCGGAGGTGTTCGTGAGCAGGACCGTCGTCGGCGCGACGATCGCCTCCAGCTCGGCGAACACTGCCTGCTTCACCGCCAGATCCTCGAAGACGGCCTCGATGACCAGATCGGCGTCGGCGAAGGCGTCCTTGGTCAGCGAGCCGGTGACGTTCGCCCTGTACCGGTTCGCCTGGTCGGGGGAGATCCGGTGGCGCAGCAGCAGGGTGTCGATCTCGCGGTGGACGGACGCGACCCCGGCGTCGAGCCGCTCGGCGTCGATGTCGGTGAGCACGACCGGAACCTCGAGCCGGTGGGCGAACACGAACGCGAGCTGCGCGGCCATGAGCCCGGCCCCGACCACCCCGACCTTGGTGACCGGGCGGGCCAGTGACGGATCCGGCCCGCCGACCGGACGCCGCGCCCGCTTCTGGACCAGATCGAAGGCGTACAGGCTCGCGGCCAGCTCGCCGGTGACGGCCAGGTCCGCGAGCGCCTGCGTCTCGGCGGCGAAGCCACGCTCCCGGTCGGCCGTCTCGGCGAACGCGATCAGGTCCAGGGCCCGGTAGGCGGCCGGCGCGGCGCCGTGCAGCTTCGCGTCGGCGAGGGCCCGGCCGCGCTCGACCGCGGCCGCCCACGCCGCCCCGCGCTCCACCGGCGCGCGCCCGGCCGCCGGGTCCACCTCGGCGCGCAGCACCCGCCCGACCCAGACCAGCGCCTCCTCCAGGAAGTCGGCCGGATCGAGCAGCACGTCGCCGAGGCCGAGCTCGAACGCCTTCGGGCCGCGCAGGGTGCGGTTCTGGCTGAGCGCGTTGTCGAGGATCACCGTGACGGCGCGGTCGGCGCCGATCAGGTTCGGCAGCAGCTGGGTGCCGCCCCAGGCCGGAACCAGCCCGAGGAACACCTCGGGGAAGGCGAGCGCGGGAATGCCGGCGGACAGCGCCCGGTAGTCACAGTGCAGCGCCAGCTCCAGACCGCCGCCGAGCGCCGCGCCGTTTACCAGGGCGAACGTGGGCACCCGGCGATCGCCGAGCCGGCCGGAGCCCAGCCGGGCGAACGCCTCGTGGCCGAGCCGGCCGAGCGCCTCCAGCGCCGGGCGCAACCGGTCAACCTCGGTGATCGACGTCCGGAAGGCCAGGTCCGCCCCGACGGCGAAGATGAACGGCTTGCCCGTGACGGCGATCGCGGCGACGGGCGGGTCGTGCATCTCGATCTCGTCCGCGGCGGCGAGCAGGCCGCGCAGCCCGGCGGGGCCGAACGTGCTGGGCCGGGTGTGGTCGTGGCCGTTGTCGAGCGTGACCAGCGCGACCGGCCCGGCCACCCCGGGCAGGGCCACGTAGCGGACGTGGGCCGCGGTGACGACCTCGTCCGGGAAGTCGAGGCTGTCCGAGGCGTACGAGGTGCTCGGGCTGACGTCGTCGCTCATGCCGCGTCTCCTGCCGCCGGGTGGTGGGGGTTCGCCCAGATCGTCGTCGCGCCCATGCCGAGGCCCACGCACATCGCGGTCATCCCGTAGCGGACCTCGGGATGCTCGGCGAACTGGCGGGCCAGCTGCGTCATCAGCCGCACCCCGCTGGACGCCAGCGGATGGCCGAGCGCGATCGCCCCGCCGTACGGGTTGACCCGCGGATCGTCATCGGCGATCCCGAAGTGGTCGAGGAAGGCGAGCACCTGCACGGCGAACGCCTCGTTCAGCTCGAACAGCCCGATGTCGTCGATGGCGAGGCCCGTGCGGGCCAGCGCCTTCTCGGTGGACGGGATGGGGCCGACGCCCATCACCTCCGGGTCGACCCCGGCGAAGGCGTAGCCGACCAGCGTCATCTTCGCCGTCAGGCCGAGTTCGGCGGCCACGTCGGCGGCGGCGAGCAGGCAGCCGGTCGCGCCGTCGTTGATACCCGCGGCGTTGCCGGCGGTGACCCGGCCGTGCGGGCGGAACGGGGTGCGCAGCCCGGCGAGCGCGTCCAGCGTCGTCGTCGGGCGGGGCGGCTCGTCGGCGGTGACGAGATCCCAGCCGCTGTCCGCGTGGCGGGCGGCCATCGGCACCAGGTCCGGCTGGATCTGGCCGTTCGCGTACGCCTTCGCGACCTTCTCCTGCGACGCGAGGGCGAACGCGTCCGCCCGCGCCCGGGTGATCGCCGGGAACCGGTCATGTAGGTTCTCCGCCGTCGAGCCCATGACCAGCGCGGACGGGTCGACGAGGCGCTCGGCGATGAACCGTGGGTTGATGTCGGCGCCCTCGCCCATCGGATGGCGGCCCATGTGCTCGACCCCGCCGGCGACGGCCACGTCGTAGGCGCCGACGGCGATCGACGACGCCGTCGTGGTCACCGCGGTGACGGCGCCGGCGCACATCCGGTCGATCGCGTAGCCGGGCACCGAGCGGGGCAGACCGGCGAGGATGCCGGCGGTGCGCCCGATGGTCAGGCCCTGGTCGCCGATCTGGGTGGTGGCCGCGACGGCGACCTCGTCGACGCGGTCCGGGGGCAGCGACGGGTTGCGCCGCAGCAGCTCTCGGATCACGCGGACGATCAGGTCGTCGGCCCGCGTCTCGACATAGACACCCTTGGCCTTGCCGAACGGCGTGCGCACGCCGTCGACGAAGACCACGTCGCGGAGCTGGCCGCGGGCTGAACCGAACACGGTGGCCTCCCCACCGGCGACATCCGGCCGCCGGCACGCTCGCCAGGGACCGACCGGCCACCGCCGGGACCGGCGCGCGGGCCGGGGCGGTCGGTCGACACCGGCGCGGACATCGCCGGCACGCGCTAGCCTACGGCAGGAGTTACCGGCGGGTAGGTCACACGCCTGTTATGCGCCGGTGTCGCGAGATGCCGGCTCGGTTCCCGCGGGCCCGCCGGTTGACGACGCCGCCGGCCCGGCGCTGCCGCGCTCACCCGCGCCGACGGCGCCTCGGCTGGCCCGGCTGCCGCCGCGCCCGCCCCGCCCGCCGCGGGAGCGGGTCCGTTCCCCGGCAGCGCCGACGCCCGTCCCGCCGACGGCCGCGCCTCCCGTGTCGGCGCCTCCCATGTGGGCACCGCCCGCCGCGCCGGCACCGCCCGCCTCGTCCGTGCCGGCGCTGCCTGCCCCGCCTGCCCCGCCTGCCCCGCCCTGCCCTGCGTCGGACCTGCGGGCGCCGCCGGGCCGCTTCGGCGCGCGGTTGACCGGTCGTGCCGGTCGCTCCCCGGCCGGGTCGGGCGGCGGATCGACCAGCGCGACCAGCAGCGCCGGGGCGGTCAGGTCCCGCTGCCACGCGCGGGCACCGCCGGCGTCGAGCGCGTCGCGCAGGCCCTGCTCCGTCAGCGGGGACGGCGGGGACCAGGCGAGTCGCCGGGACAGCGCCGGTTCGAGCAGGTTCTCCACGGGCATGGTGCGCGCGGTCGCGACGGCGGACAGGCCGGCTCGTACCCGGGTCAGCCGGGCCGCGGCCACCGGGTCCCGCTCGGCCCAGCGGTTCGGCGGGGGCAGCCCGTCGCCGCTGGGGCCGGCGGGGGCGGGCAGTTCGTCGTCGGGCAGGGCGGCGGCGGCGCGCAGCGCGTCCAGCCAGGTGTTCGCGGTCCGGCGGATGCGCGGCCCGGAGAAGACCGGCAGCCGGATCAGCGCGGCGGCGTCGGTGGGGGCGTGCAGGACCGCGTCCATGATCGCGCTGTCGGGCAGGACACGGCCGGGGGCGACGTCGCGGGCCTGCGCCAGCCGGTCGCGGGCGGACCACATGGCCCGCACGGCGGCGAGCTGGCGGCGGGTGCGGGCGCGGTGGATGCCGCTGGTGCGCCGCCAGGGCTCGGCCCGCGGCTCGCGGGGCGGCGCCGCCACGATCGCGGCGAACTCCTGCCGGGCGAACTCGATCTTGTCCTGTTCGATGAGCTCGGCCTCGAGTGCGTCGCGCAGCTCGACCAGCAGCTCCACGTCGAGCGCCGCGTAGCGCAGCCAGGGCTCGGGTAGCGGCCGGGTCGACCAGTCGGCGGCCGAGTGGCCCTTCTCCAGCCCGTAGCCGAGCACCCGTTCGACCATCATGCCGAGGCCGACGCGCTCGTAGCCGAGCAGCCGGCCGGCGAGCTCGGTGTCGAACAGCCGGCTCGGGCGCAGGCCGAGCTCGCCCAGGCAGGGCAGATCCTGGTTGGCGGCGTGCAGCACCCACTCGACGTCGCCCACCGCCGTCTGGACGACCTCGAGGCCCCCCAGCGCGACCGGATCGAGCAGCAGCGACCCGCTGCCGCGGCGGCGGATCTGCACGAGGTAGGCCCGCTGGCTGTAGCGGTAGCCCGACGCCCGCTCGGCGTCGAAGGCGACCGGGCCGGTGCCGGCGGCGAGCCGCTCGGCGGCCGCGGCGAGCTCGCCGGGATCGACGATGACGGGAGGAACGCCGTCCACAGGGGTGAGCAGCGGAATGGGCTCGCGGGCGCCGGTGCTGGGCTCTCCCTCCACCGCTGCGCTCACACCCCCGCTGACCTGCTGTGTTGATTCTGGAACCGACGACGTCACGATCGGCGATCGTACGTCTGAATGCTCGCGGAGGCAGCAGCGCTGTTCAGCGAATCGCGATAATTATACGCATAGTGAATCTGCCACCTGGTACGGTGGCCGGATCGTTCGCGAGGGTGACGTTCCCCGGGCCGGACATGCGGCCGGTGGCGGGACGGACACGGCGACGGCGCCGCCACGGGCGTCGGTTCGGCGGCCGCCCGCTGGCCTCCCGCGCCCGCTCGCCTCCCGCGTTCGCGGGGGGCGAGGGCCGGCACCGCGCAACGGGAACCCCGGCGCCCGCTCAGGCCCGGCGCTGGGTGAGCGGCACGACCCCGGACAGTGCCGGCGGCAGGCCGGCCATCGCGGCGAGCAGGTCGGCGAAGGCGAGTAGATGGGCGTTGGCCGCCGCCGGGCTCGATGCCGATCGGGACGGGTCGGCCACCGGCCGCGGCGCGTCGGCGGCGGGAGCGAGGTCGGCCTCCGCCCAGTCGGGCGACCAGGAGCAGCGCAGTTCCACGTCGAAGGTGTCGCCCTCGGGTCGCAGGACGCCGAAGCGGCGCGAGGACGTGGTCGTCACCGTCCCGCCGAGGGCGCGGACCTGGGCCCCGTGGGAGTCGAGCGCCTCGCGCAGCCACGACCAGGCGACGTCGGTGAGCAGCGGGTCGGTGGCGATCTCCGGGTCGACGCTCGCCCGGGCATAGCAGACGATCCGGACGCTGCCCTGCCAGGCGGGCTGCCCGTCCGGATCCATGAGGACGATCAGCCGACCGGCCGCGGCGTCAGCGGCGTCGCCGGTGAGCCCGCCGGACAGGGCGAACGCGAACGGCGCGAGCCTGTTCGGTGCGGCCACCTCGTGCACGGTGATCTCGGGGCGCAGCCGGGTGATCCCCGCCCGCAGGGCGTCGGTCACCATGCGGAAGAGCTGCGGGCTAGCCTCGAACGACTGCGCGGCCCCCATGACGGCAACGTTAGGGCGTCGACCTTGATCGCGCTGCGTGGACGCCGGAGCGTGCGCCTTCGACCCCGTTGCGTGCGGTCGGCTGCCGAGGGTGCGGTGCGTGCCCCGATGCCCCGTCGCCTCCCGCAGGACGGGAACCTCCCGCGGGGCGGGCAGTCTCGGCGCCGCGGCGGGCTCGCCGAACTCCCCGCCGTGACCGGCGGGAGGGTCGTAGTCGGGCCTCGGGGCGGGGCTGCGCAGGCTCACGCCGGGATCCGGGCGGCGGCCCGGTCACGCCCGCGGTGCTCCCGGCACGCGACCGGCTCCCGCGACGACCGGGCCCGCCCCGCGCCGCGAGCGGCCGGGACCGGGCCGACCAGCACCGCGGCGCCGCACTCGACGCAGGCCCACTCCGGGCAGTCGGCGCCGTGCCCGTCCGCGCAGGGCGGCTGCGCGAAGGGTTGCTCGACGCCGCAGACCGCGCAGTCGAGAACGATGTGATCGTCGAGGCTCAGCCGGACCGATTCCACTCGAGCACCACTCCCCGCGCACCGCGCACGTCGGCCTGTGTTGCGTGTCTCGCCGGACGCGGCCGGCACACCGCGCAACCACGCACCGCGGCGGCGGGCCGAAGAGGGAACGCGGACAACGCGCACCCTCTACCCTCATTCCGACCGGACTGACGGTGCCACGGGACGGACAGATGTCCGCGCATTCCCTCCGGCGTGTCGCGTGAGCCCGTCTCGATCGGGTGTGCGGGAGTCCTCCCCGCTTGGGTGACTCGGGGGATTCTCGGTGAGTCGCAGCTTGTCACCGATGTGTCCGCTTTTGGTCCACCGTGTGCTTTTCATGACGACAATGCGGTCGAATTACGGTCACATCATGGCTGGATCGAGGCCGCGTCCCGGTCCTGACGGGGGAGCGGCGTACCGGGGGTACCCGACCCCGGTGCGCCGGGGCCGGATGTCGGGGCGGCGCGCAGCCAGCGGCGCTCGACGACGAACGGCGCGACCGGCAGCACCGCGGCGGCCAGCGCCAGCACCGTGCGCCGTCGAGGCCACCGTTCGACGAAGGCCAGGTAGCCCACGAGCGCGCAGTAGGCGAGGAACAGCACCCCGTGGATCGGCCCGAGGATCTTCACCCCCTGCGGATGGTCCGCGCCGTACTTGACGGCGGTGGCGATGAGCAGAAGGAGGAACGACGTCGCCTCCGCGAGCGAGACGACGCGGGCCGCGGTGCGGATCCGTGCGTCGCCCTGTGGGGCCTGGTCGGTCATCGGTGCCCTCTCCCTCGTCGGTGTCATCCGGTGTCATCCGGTGTCGTGCCGTCCGTCCCGGCCGGCCCGGGTGCGCCCGCCGGCTACCGGGGTGGACAGCGGCCTTCGTCACATCCCGCGACCGATGGGTCGTCCGGTCCCGCCGGCGGTGGCCTGATGATCGCGGATGGCCGAACCCGCTGGGACCAGCCGGTTTCTTCTACTGCAAGTAGAAGATAGCTGATGCCCGCGGGCCGAATCGATCCCCGCCGGGACGGCGCCGGCGCCGTCCCGCGCCCACTCGGTCGATCGACGTGACCCCGGTCGCACCCGCAGTGGTGCGACAGACATGCAACGATCGAGGCATGTCTGTCGTCCACATCGACGCTGGAACCGGTCCCGCGCCGGCCGGCGCCGCCCAGGTCCACCCGGATGCCGTCGAGCTCGGGGCGGGTGCTGTCCGGCCGGCCGTGGGCGACGGGCCGCGGCGGCCCGGCCTCGCCGCCACCGCCCCGTACCTGCGTGCCTGCCGGCGCGAGCGGCCCGACACCACACCCGCGTGGTTCATGCGCCAGGCCGGCCGGGTGCTGCCCGAGTACCGGCGGCTGCGCGAGAGCGTGCCGATGCTCGACTCCTGCCAGGACCCGGCGCTGATCACCGAGATCACCCTGCAGCCGGTCCGCCGCTTCCGCCCGGACGCCGCGATCTTCTTCTCCGACATCGTCGTGCCGCTGCTGGCGATCGGCGTCGACGTCGACATCGTCGCCGGCGTCGGCCCGGTCGTCGCGAACCCGGTGCGCGACGAGGCCGGTCTCGCCGCCCTGCGCCCGCTGGAGCCGGACGACGTGCCCTACGTGTCCGACGCCGTGCGGGCGCTGCTCGGCGAGCTCGGCACCATCCCGCTGATCGGCTTCGCCGGTGCGCCGTTCACCCTCGCCAGCTACCTCGTCGAGGGCGGGCCGAGCCGCAACCACCTGCGCACGAAGGCGCTCATGTACGGCGCGCCGGACCTCTGGCACGAGCTGCTCGACCGGCTGGCCACGATCACCGCCGCGTTCCTGCGCGTCCAGGTGGACGCCGGCGTCGACGCGATCCAGCTGTTCGACTCCTGGGCCGGCGCCCTGAGCGAGGACGACTACCGTCGTTACGTCGCCCCGCACAGCGCCCGGGTGCTCGCCGCGTTCGAGGGCGAGGTGCCGCGCGTCCACTTCGGGGTGAACACCGGCGAGCTGCTCGATGTCATGGGGGAGGTCGGCGCGGACGTCGTCGGCGTCGACTGGCGGGTCCCGCTGGACGAGGCCGCGCGCCGGGTCGGGCCCGCCCGCGCGGTGCAGGGCAACCTCGACCCGGCGGCGGTGTTCGCCCCCGAGGAGGTCCTCGACGCCAAGGTCCACGACGTGCTGGCCCGCGGCGCCAAGGCGGCGGGGCACGTGTTCAACCTCGGGCACGGGGTGCTGCCGGAGACGGATCCCGGCGTGCTCGCGCACATCGTCGACGTCGTCCACGCGGGCTGACGTCGACGTCCACGTGGGGGTCCGTCCACGTGGGTTGAGCCGGCGCGGGAGCGGCCGTGCCCGGGCCGGCCCCGCCCGCGCGGAGCACGTCCCGGCCGCACCCGCGCCCGTCACCGCCCGCCGGTGCGGATGCCGGCGGGGATATCGGCGAGGATGGTGAATCCTGGGTGACACGCGGTGCGCGTCGGCAAAGGGCGGTGCGCGTCGGGAAAGGGCGGCAGGAAGCTCATCGTGAAGGGCGGCAGGAACGTGCGGGTTGTCATCGTGGGTGCGGGGGTCGCCGGGCTCGCCGCGGCGCACGCCCTGGCCGGACAGGCCGAGGTGACCGTCCTGGAGGCGTCGCCGCGGGTCGGCGGCAAGCTGCGTACCACCCCGCTGGAAGGCATGGACGTCGAGGAGGGCGCCGAGTCGTTCCTCGCCCGGGTCCCGGACGGGCTGCGCCTGGCCCGCCAGATCGGCCTCGGCCACGACATCGTGCATCCGGCGACCACGTCGGCGTCGCTGTGGATCCGCGGACGGCTGCGGCCGATCCCGCCGAACACTCTGCTCGGGGTGCCCACCGACGTACTCGGTCTGGTCCGCTCCGGAGTGCTCTCGCCGTGGGGCCTGGTGCGTGCCGCGGCCGACCTGGCACTGCCGCGCAGCCGCTTCCCGCAGGACCCCACCGTCGGCGCCTACGTCGGCGCCCGGGTCGGCCGCGAGGTCGTCGACCTGCTGGTCGACCCGTTGCTCGGGGGCGTCTACGCGGGCCGCGCCGACGCGCTGTCGCTGCGCACCACCGTGCCGCAGCTCGTCCCGATCCTCACCGAGGACCGGTCGCTGCTGCTCGGCGCGCACCGGGTGCGGGCTCGCACCGGCCCGGCCAGCAGCGGGCCGCCGGCACCGGTGTTCGCCAGCCTGCGCGGCGGCCTGGGGACGTTCGTCACCCGCCTGGCCGAGCGCGGCGGCGCCGACGTGCGCACCGACGTCCCGGTGCGAGCCGTGGAACGGGCCGCGGAGGGCTGGCGGGTGGTCTGCGGCCGCGGCGCCGACGGGCGGACCGCCGAGCCGCTGCTCGCCGACGCGGTGATCCTCGCGGTGCCCGCCGGCGTGGCGCGCACCCTGCTCAGCCCGCTCGCCCCGCACGCCGCGGCCCCCCTCGCCGGCGTGCCCTACGCGTCCGTCGGCCTGGTCACGCTGGTCTACCGGGACGTCACGCCGCCGGCGGGCAGCGGATTCCTGGTGCCGGCGCGGGCGGGCACCTCGGTGAAGGCGGCGACCTACCTGACCACCAAGTGGCCGCACGTCGGCGCCGAGCGGCTCACCGTCGTGCGGGCCAGCATCGGCCGCGCGGGCGCCGAGCACGAGCTGCGCCGCGGCGACACCGAGCTCGCCGGTGTGGCCGCGGCGGAGATCGCCCAGATCGCGGGCCTCACGGCCCGCCCGATCGCCACCCGGGTCAGCCGGTGGGACGGCGGCCTGCCGCAGTACCTGCCGGGCCACCTGAGCCGGATGGCCACGGTCCGCCGGGCGCTGCCCGCGGGCCTCGCACTCGCCGGCGCCGGGTACGACGGCGTCGGCATCCCGGCCTGCATCCGATCGGGGGAGGCGGCCGCCGCGTCGGTGCTGCGCGCCGCCCGGCCGGCCGCCCAGGGCAGCGCCGCCGATCCGGATCCGGTGGGCCCGGGAGTCTGAGAACAGGTCCCGGCCGGCCCGCGCGGGGCCGGCCGGACGAGAAGGAGACGGGTATGCCGGAGTCCACGAAATCCGCGAACGAGCTCAACGCCGAGCTGCTCTACACCGGCTGGTCGGTCTTTGCCGCCGACCGCCCGCTGCCGGCGGATCGGACCCCCCTGGTCGACGAGGTGAACGCGCTGCTCGACGGCGCGCTGGCCAAGGACGTCTACACCCGCGGCGTCTACGAGATCTCGGGCTACCGCGCCGACGCCGACCTGATGGTCTGGTGGACCAGCCCCGACCCGGACCTGCTGCAGGAGACCTACCAGCGGTTCCGCCAGACGGCGCTCGGTGGCCACCTGCGGCCGGTGTGGTCGGCGGTCGGGCTGCACCGTCCGGCCGAGTTCAACCGCAACCACATCCCGGCCTTCGTCCGCCGGGAGGACCCGCGCGGGTACATCTGCGTCTACCCGTTCAACCGGTCGCTGGAGTGGTACCTGCTGCCGGATTACGAGCGGCGCGGAATGCTCGCCGAGCACGGCATCATGGGTCGCGAGTACGAGGACGTGCGGGCCAACACTGTGGCCTCGTTCGGGCTGGGCGACTACGAGTGGCTGCTCGCCTTCGAGGCCGACGAGCTGCACCGGATCGTCGACTGCATCCGCCACCTGCGCGCGAGCGCGGCGCGCCGGCACACCAGGCTGGAGACGCCGTTCTACTCGGGTGCCCGCAAGTCCGTCGCCGACATCGTCGCCGCTCTGCCCTGACCCCCGGGGCCCTGACCCCGGGGCCCTGACCCCGGGGCCCTGACTCCGAGGTCCTGACCCCGGGCGTTGACGCCAGCAGTCGGCGCCTGCCTGGGCGCCCCCACCCGTCCGGCAGGCGCCGACCGTTCCGTATCCGTGCCGACCGGCGCTCGTGACGCGGACCCGGTCGCACGGATGTCCCCCATCGGCGTCCACACGGGCCGGACGGCCGACGGCTGTCCGACCGGAGCCGAAGAGCCATGACGCACAGTAGCAGGTCGGGCGCCGATTGTGTACGCAGCGTGTCGTCGGCGGGTGTCTGTCCGGCATATCAGCAGGCACTATCAGACGCGCGAAATGCGCTACGTCCGGTTACCAGAAATCGACGCTGACTCTGCTACGTTGAGTCGCCACAAACGGATGACTGACGCCGCCGCAACAGCCGGCGGTCCCGGTATCGCCGAGTACCCGCTCCGCCGGGCCGCTGGTAGATCGGCTAGGGAGAGCCGGTAACGTTGGCCCGTGACCATGGAGGGCCGGCCGCGCCGGTACCCGGCGGTCGGGTTCGCGCCGATGTCTGGTGGCGTGCACCAATGGGTTCCGGACGACGCGCGAGCGGCCGGCCCGCCGTCCACGGTGGCTCACAGTCAGTGGCGGGGGAAGATCGCTGGAGGTCCGGTCGATGCGTCACCGAGAGTTGAGCTCGACGCCGTCCGAACGAGCCGCGGCTCGACACGGCGGAACCGGTCCCGCCCGGCGATTCACTGTGTTGCGGCGACCGCGGCGCGCCGGGCGATCAGCGCAGTACCCCACAGCCATCGACACGCGCGCACCGGCGCAGCACGGACCAACCGTCCGGCCCGCCCGGTCCGGGCGAACCTCGTGACGCGGGCCAGCATCACACGGCGGACAACCAGCGCCGCCGGGACGCCGCGGCCCTTCGCCACGCACGCTCCGGCAGGGGGTCGCGCGTGACCGAGATCATCTCGGGGAACCGAAGGACGACCGGCGACGGCGGCTCGACCTTCGCGCCCCGCTCACGCGGCGGCCAGGCACCACCCGTGCCGTACCCGCCCGGGCCCGGACGGGGGAGCGACAGCCCCTACGGCCGGCACGCCGCCCCGCCGCCGCCCTGGAACGGGGGGGGCGGCCGGCACAGCGCCGCCCGGATGGGCGCGGGCGCCGACGACCCGGTGGCCTACCGCGCGCAGGTGACCTGGGAGCGTCGCTACGTGCGGCTGCTGGTCCTGTTCGACGCGGGGGCCTGCGTGCTCGCCGCGGCGCTGGCGTTCTTCGTCCGCTTCGGCAACCTCGTCGACTTCGAGACCGAGCCGGTGTCGATCAAGCCGTACATCCTGATGACGGTGCTGCTGCCGCTGGCCTGGGTGCTGGCGATGTCGCTGAACCGGGCGTACGAGAGCCGGTTCCTCGGCGGCGGCTCGGAGGAGTTCCGGCGCGTCGTCAACGCCGCCGCCCGGCTCACCGCCGCGCTTGCCATCCTGTCCTACGCGACCAAGGCCGAGATCGCCCGAAGCTACGTGCTGATCGCCTTCCCGGCGGCGATGCTGCTGTCGGTGGCGGGCCGGGTCGTCGGGCGCGGCATCCTGCACCGGATGCGCCGGGCTGGGCGCTGCCTGCACCGGGTGCTCGTCGTCGGCGCCGGCGAGTCCGCCGCCACCCTCGTCCGGCTCGCCCAGCGTGACCCGACCTCCGGCTGGGCCGTCGTCGGCGTGGTGCTGGACCGCTCACCCGGCCGCCACAGCCACGACCGGCCAGAACGCAGCGGCTTCGACCTGCTCGGCGTGCCGATCGTGGGCACCTTCGAGACCCTGCACACCGCGATCACCGCGACCCACGCCACCACCGTCGCGATCTGCCCGCAGATGGACGGCGAGACCCTGCGCCGGGTGCTGTGGACGCTCGAGGGCAGCGACGTCGACGTGCTGGTCTCCTCGGCGCTGACGGACGTCACCGGTCCGCGGATCTCGATCCGCCCGGTGGCCGGGCTGCCGCTGCTGCACATCGAGGAGCCGGAACTGACCGGCACCCGCCGGGTGATGAAGGGCGTGTTCGACCGGTTTGTCGCCGGCGTGGTCATCCTGCTGGCCTCGCCCGTGCTGCTGGGCCTGGGGATCGCCGTGCGGCTGACCAGCCGCGGGCCGGCGCTGTTCAAGCAGACCAGGGTCGGGCGGGGCGGCAGCCATTTCACGATGTTCAAGTTCCGGTCGATGTACGTCGACGCGGAGGAACGGAAGAAGGAGCTGGAGGCGCTCAACGAGCGTGCCGAGGGCCTGCTGTTCAAGATGCGCGACGACCCGCGGATCACGAAGGTCGGCAAGTTCCTGCGCAAGTGGTCGCTCGACGAGCTGCCGCAGCTGATCAACGTCCTCAACGGCAGCATGTCGCTGGTCGGCCCGCGCCCGCCGCTGCCGAGCGAGGTCGCCCAGTACGAGGACGACGTGCACCGCCGGCTGATGGTCAAGCCCGGCCTGACCGGGCTGTGGCAGATCAGTGGGCGCTCCGATCTGGAGTGGGACGAGTCGGTCCGGCTCGACCTGCGCTACGTGGAGAACTGGTCGCTGGCGATGGACTTCGTCATTCTCTGGCGGACCGTCTTCGCCGTCCTGCGCCGCGAAGGCGCCTACTGACCTGACCTCGGCATCGTCTGGCCTCGGCCCGGTCTGACCCCGGTCTGACCCCGGTCTGATCCCGATCTGGCCTTGGCTCTGGCCTTGGCTTCGCCCGGCCCGGCCGGCTCCGGTGGACGCCCGCGCTCGTCGCCGGCGCGGGCTGCCGGCTCGGATCCGGGCCCGGTCAGGTCGCGGCGAGCCAGCCGGCGACGCGCAGATGGTCGAGGACCCGGCCCA
The DNA here is from genome assembly GCF_059816245.1 of Frankia sp. RB5. NCBI lineage: Bacteria > Bacillati > Actinomycetota > Actinomycetes > Frankiales > Frankiaceae > Frankia > Frankia sp. RB5. The sequence continues at coordinate 99,134 of NZ_JCBATA010000007.1, read as the reverse complement.
CGGCCGCCTCGCTGGACAGCTGCGCGGTGTCGACGGTGACGTCGGCGTCGTCCGGCTCCTCGTACGGGTCGGACACCCCGGTGAAGGCGGGGATCACCCCGGCCCGGGCCTTCGCGTACAGGCCCTTGCGGTCCCGTTCCTCGCACACCGCCAGCGGCGTCGACACGTGGACGAGGACGAAACCACCCCCGGCCGCGCGCACCATCTCGCGGATCTCGGCGCGGATGTTCGCGTACGGCGCGATCGGCGCGCACACCGCCGTACCGCCCGCGCCGGCGACCTGGGCGGCCACGAAACCGATCCGGCGGATGTTCGTGTCCCGGTCGGCCCGGGAGAAGCCGAGCCCCCGGGACAGGTGGTTGCGCACGACGTCGCCGTCGAGCAGGGTGACGCGCCGCCCGCCCTCCTCGAGCAGCCGGCAGACGAGCAGCCCGGCGAGCGTGGACTTCCCTGAGCCCGACAGGCCGGTGAAGAAGACCGTCAGGCCACGCCGGGACCGCGGCGGCACCGCCCGGATGAGTTCGGCGGCGACAGTCGGCGGTGTCAGCTCGGCCGGGATCGGGTTGCCGGCGTCCAGCAGCGAGGCGAGCTCCTGGCGTCCCGGCACGCCGATCGCCGGCCCGATCAGGCTGCCCGTCAGGCCGTAGACGCTGGCCAGGTGCGCCCGCTGGGCGGTCAGCCGGGCCAGCAGCGCCGGATCCTCCGCCGCCGAGCGGTCCAGGTCCGCCGCGGGTCGGCTGTCGGTGAGGTCCGCCGCGGCGGCTGCCGCCGTGGCCGTGACCGTGCTGTCCGCGGGCAGCAGGACCGTCGCGCTCATCCCGGGCTCCCGTGGCGTCGCCAGCAGTGGGGACGGCAGCACGGGCACGAGGACGAGCAGGCTGCGGTGCCCGTGTGGCTCGTCGGCCGCGCCGGGACGGCGGTAGGGGTCCGGCGGGGGCTCGGGGTGGCGTCCCGCGGCGGTCGCGTCGGACGCCAGCGCCTCCGAGGCGAGCGTCGCCTCACTCGGGCGCAGCGGCGCGTCGACCGCCTTCAGCGCGGCGAGCAGGCAGCGGATCCGCAGATGGTGCCCGGCGTCCGCGGGGTCGGCGGCGCCGACCGGGGCGAGCACGACACAGCGCTTGCCCTGGCGGGTCAGCGCCCGGATGCGACCCACATCCGCGGTGTGCAGCAGGCCGTCCGCCCAGACCGCCCAGACCGCCCAGGCCGCGGCGGAGTCGACCTGCGGCCCAGTCCACCCCCGGGCGCGCAGTTCGGCCCGCACCTGGTCCGGGGTCAGGCGCAGATCGGGGTGATCCGGGTGATCCGGCAGCCGCACCCCTTCCACCGCACCGACCAGCCGCACCACGCCGGCATCGCCCGTCGCTCTCCCCCTGTCCGTCGCTCTCCCACTGTCCGTCGCGCCCGCGCTGTCCGTCGCGCCCGCACTGTCCGCCGCACCGGCGCCAGCCGTCGCGCCAGCGCCGTCGGTCGCGGTCGGGCCGCCGTCCTCGGCCGCGCCGCCGGCGGGGACGGGAATCGTCACGCGCAGGTGCAGCGCGGCGATCATCACCCCTTCCTGATCGCGCAGCGCGACGGTGGTGCCGGCGGCCAGCGGCGCGGCGGCGTCGGCCGGCACGACGAGGGACGGCACGGGGACACCGTCGACCTCCTCCTCGGCCGGATAGCCGGGCTGCGGGCCGAAGGACCCGACGAGCAGCAGCTCGAGTTCGGCGAGTTGACGCGGCGTGAGCGTCAACGACGGCCAGTCGCGCGAGGCCGCGGTCAGCTCAGCGGCGCGGTCGGCGCCGACCAGGGCGAGCAGCGGATCGCCGTCGGCGCCGTCGCCGCGCTCGCCAGGGCCCGCGCCGAGCGGGCCGGCCCGGTGACGGTCGGTGTCCGGATCAGAGGTGGCACTCACACCCGCGACCGTAGCGGGTGACAGACTCCCACTCGATGAACACCGACGACACCAGCCCGCCGGCCCTCGTCCCCGTCGACATCGCGTCCGACGAGATCGACGACGACGTCCTCGCCCGGCGACTGGCCACGGACGCCGGCAAACTGCTGCTCAAGATCCGCGAGGAGGTCGGCTTCGCCGAGCCCGCCACGCTGCGGGACGCCGGTGACGCCCGTTCGCAGCAGCTGCTGGCCCGGGCGCTGGCCCGCCACCGACCGGACGACGCGGTGCTCTCCGAGGAGGCCGCCGACGATCCGGCCCGCCTGCTCGCCGAGCGGGTCTGGATCGTCGACCCGCTCGATGGCACCCGCGAGTTCGCCGAGCCGGGGCGCAGCGACTGGGCGGTCCATGTCGCGCTGTGGCAGGCCGGCGAGCTCATCGCGGGTGCGGTGGCCCTGCCGGCGCTCGGCGTCACCCTGTCGGCCGCGGGCGGTCTGCCGTCGCGGCCAGCCGCCGCCGGCCCGCCGCGCATCGTCGCGAGCCGGACCCGGGCCCCCCGCCTCGTCGGCGAGGTGGCGGAGGCGCTTGGCGCGACCACCGTTCCGATGGGTTCGGCCGGGGCCAAGGCCGCCGCGGTCATCCGCGGGCAGGCGGAGATCTACCTGCACGCAGGCGGCCAGTACGAGTGGGACTCCGCCGCGCCGGTCGCGGTGGCCCGGGCGGCGGGCCTGCACACGAGCCGGCTCGACGGCTCGCCGCTGCGCTACAACCAGCCGGATCCGTTGCTGCCCGACCTCGTGATCTGCGACGCCGCCCTGGCGCCGGCGGTGCTCGCGGCCATCGCCGCGGCTGGTCCACAGGATCGGTAGGACCGTCCGGACCGAGCGTGGCCATGGCGGCTCGCGTTCGTCCGGCGGCGGATGGTGGGGGCGGCGGCACGGGTATGCCGTGAGCTGCTCGCGTTGACGTACCTCCAGGCCAGGTGAGCCGGTTAACGTCGGCGAAACCGGTGTCCGAACGGCCAGGTCGGCTACTTTGGACTGATACACCGGCTCGACGAGGGGTATCCGCGTGCCTGTCACGGGTTACGAGCTCTCCCACCTGGAGATGCTCGAGGCCGAGGCGATCCACATCTTCCGTGAGGTCGCGGCCGAGTTCGAGCGTCCCGCGTTGCTGTTCAGCGGCGGCAAGGACTCGATCGTCATGCTGCGGGTGGCGGAGAAGGCGTTCTGGCCGGCGAAGCTGCCGTTCCCGCTGCTGCACATCGACACCGGGCACAACTTCCCCGAGGTCCTCGCGTTCCGTGACCACCGCAGCGCCGAGCTCGGCGCGCGTCTCGTCGTCGGTTCGGTGCAGACGGCCATCGACGCTGGGGAGCTGACCGAGGACACCCGCCCGGGTGCCTCGCGCAACCAGCTGCAGACGCCGGTACTGCTCGACACGATCGCCGAGAACCGGTTCGACGCCGTGTTCGGCGGCGCGCGCCGCGATGAGGAGAAGGCCCGGGCCAAGGAGCGGGTCTACTCGTTCCGCGACGAGTTCGGCCAGTGGGACCCGAAGAACCAGCGTCCCGAGCTGTGGTCGCTCTACAACGGCCGGCACCGCCCCGGCGAGCACATCCGCGTGTTCCCGCTGTCCAACTGGACCGAGCTGGACATCTGGCGCTACATCGCCCAGGAGCGCCTCGAGATCCCCTCGATCTACTACGCGCACAGCCGCGACGTGATCGAACGTGACGGCATGCTGCTCGCGGTCACCCCGCTGACGCCGCCGCGCGCCGGCGAGATCGCGCTGCCCCGGCAGATCCGCTACCGCACGGTCGGCGACATCACCTGCACCGGCGCCGTCGAGTCGACCGCGGCGACGGTCGAGGAGGTCATCGCCGAGGTGGCGGCGACGAGGATCACCGAGCGCGGCGCCACCCGGGCCGACGACCGGGTCAGCGAAGCCGCGATGGAGGACCGCAAGCGGGAGGGGTACTTCTGATGACCGAGCTGCTGCGTGTCGCGACCGCGGGTTCGGTCGACGACGGCAAGTCGACCCTGATCGGCCGCCTCCTGTACGACACGAAGTCACTGTTCAGCGACCAGCTCGCGGCGGTGGAGCGCACCAGCCGGGAGCGCGGCGACGGCTACGTCGACCTCGCCCTGCTCACCGACGGCCTGCGGGCCGAGCGCGAACAGGGCATCACGATCGACGTCGCGTACCGCTACTTCGCCACCCCGCGCCGGTCGTTCATCCTGGCGGATACGCCGGGGCACGTGCAGTACACCCGCAACATGGTCACCGGCGCCTCGACGGCGGACCTGGCGCTGCTGCTGGTGGACGCGCGCAAGGGCGTGCTGGAGCAGACCCGGCGGCACGCGTTCCTCGCCTCGCTGCTGCGCGTTCCGCACATGGTCCTCTGCGTGAACAAGATGGATCTCGTCGACTTCGACCGCGAGGTCTTCGAGAAGATCAAGGAGGACTTCCGCCGCTTCGCCACGAAGCTGGAGATCGTGGACGTCACGACGATCCCGATCTCCGCCCTCAGCGGCGACAACGTGGTCTCCCGTTCGCCGAGCACCCCCTGGTACGACGGCAGCTCGCTGCTGCACCACCTGGAGGAACTGCACATCGCCTCCGACCGCAACCTCATCGACGTGCGTTTCCCGGTGCAGTGGGTGGTCCGCCCGCGCACCGACGAGCTGCACGACTATCGCGGCTACGCCGGACAGGTCGCCGGCGGTGTGCTGAAGCCGGGCGACGACGTGATCGTGCTGCCCTCGGGGCTGAGCACCCGGGTCGCCGGGATCGACAGCTTCGACGGCCCGATCTCTGAGGCGTTCCCCCCGATGTCGGTGACGGTCCGCCTCGAGGACGACCTGGACGTCTCCCGCGGCGACATGATCGCCCGCCCGAACAACCAGCCCACGGTCGGCCAGGACCTGCAGCTGATGGTCTCGTGGATGGCGGACGCGCCGTTGCGGCGGCGGGCCCGCATCGGGATCAAGCACACCACGCGGTCGGTGCGGGCGATGGTCACCGACGTGAGCTACCGGGTCGACATCGACACCCTGCACCGGGACGAGTCGGTCGAGACGCTCGGGCTCAACGACATCGGCCGGATCGCGCTGCGCACCACCTCGCCGCTGTGCTACGACCCGTACCGCCGCAACCGCACCACCGGCAGCGTGCTGCTCATCGACGAGTCGACCGGCGCCACCCTCGGCGCAGGCATGATCCTCTAGCCGGAGCCGGCTGCTCGGTCGGCCTCGCGTGACACGCGTCGGCGGGGTGGGTTCGGGTCGTCGCGGATCGCGGGAGAGCCGCCCAGGCCGGTGCGCCGTGGCGCATCCGTCGGCCGGGTGCGGGAGGATCGGCGCGTGGACCTGCCGGTCATGCCACCGATCAAGCCGATGCTCGCGCGTGCCGTCGGTGAGATCCCGCCCGGGCTCGTCTACGAACCGAAATGGGACGGCTTCCGCGCGCTGGTGTTCCGCGACGGCGACGAGGTGGAGATCACCTCCCGGGCGACGAAGTCGATGACGCGCTACTTCCCGGAGCTCGTCGCCGACCTGCGGGCGTCGCTGCCCGAACGCTGTGTCCTGGACGGCGAGATCGTCGTCGTGGGAAGCGACGGGCTCGACTTCGAGGCGCTGCAGCAGCGGGTGCATCCCGAGGCGAGCCGGGTGGCCCGCCTCGCGGCCGAGACGCCGGTGTCCTTCGTCGCCTTCGACCTGCTCTCGGACGGCGACGCCGCGCTGCTCACCTGCCCCTTCGCCGACCGTCGGGCGCGTCTCACCGCACTGCTGGCGCAGGTCGGGGACCGGTCCGCCCGGATCCACCTCACCCCGGCGACGGACGATCTCGCGGTGGCCCGAGCGTGGTTCGACCGCTTCGAGGGCGCCGGGCTCGACGGCCTCGTCGCGAAGGCGCCGGACTCCCGCTACGAGCCCGACCGGCGGACGATGTTCAAGATCAAGCATGACCGGACGGCGGACTGCGTCGTCGCCGGCTACCGCGCGCACAAGTCGGGCGTCGACGCGCTGGGCTCGCTGCTGCTGGGCCTGTACCCGGACGCCCCCGCCGACGGCACGCCGCCCGGCGGGGGTCTGGCCGCGGTCGGCGTGACCTCCGCGTTCCCGATGGCCCGGCGCCGCGAGCTGGTCCGCGAACTCGCCGACCTGGTGATCCCGATCGAGGAGCATCCCTGGGCGCCCGGTGCCGCCGGCGGCACCCGCACTCCGTGGGACGCGGGGGAGAGCCGGTGGGCGTCGGGCCGGGACCCGTCGTTCGTCCCGCTGCGCCCGGTACTGGTCGTCGAGGTCCGCTACGACCACATGGAGGGGCTGCGGTTTCGCCACACCACACAGTTCGTGCGCTTCCGGCCGGATCGTGAGCCGCGCGGCTGCACCTTCGCCCAGCTGGAGCGACCGGCGAGGTTCGACCTCGCCGACGTGCTGCGGTGACGTCCGCCCTGCCGTCGGGGCGATGACGGGCATGTCATCCTCCCGGCCGCAGGACGTGGTCGGGCGGCACCGGTGGTTCCTCGGCGCTGCCGGCCATCCCGGCGAGGACCGGCAACCGGTCGTTGTTCGCGACCATGGCCGGGCTCTCCAGCCAGGCGAGGTAGGCGCCGCGCTGCGCCGACGTCATCGCCGCCGCCGGCCGTGGGTCGCCGGACGGGTCGAGGAAGTCGGTCGCCGGGCCGGTGATGAAGCCGTCGTGGCGGGGATCGCCGGTATAGACGCGGGGGCGGCCGTCGGCGCCGGTGACGGTGACCGGGCGCAGTGGGTCACTACCGCGTCGCTGCCACAGCAGGCGGGCGCTCGCCTCGTACGCTCCGGCCCAGTGGGGGTTCGCGCGGGCGGCGACCCGCAGTTCGGCGAGGACCCGCCGGGCCTCGGCGGTGGGCACGTCCCGGAACCGATCACGGATCATCGCCTCCACCTCGACGACGGTGACCCCGACGCCGAGGCGGGCGAAGGTACCCGCCGGGTCCCTCGGGTCGATCGCGCCGGCGGACGTGGCGAGCAGGTCCAGCAGCACCGCCTGCTGTCTGCGGTGCTGCGCGCCCGCGTCGGCGTGCGCGCGCACCACCGCGTCGGCCGCGTCGCCGAGGGCCTCGGTGAAGAAGGCCTGCGCCCGCACGGCACGCAGGTAGCCGAGTGCGCGCGGGCTCGCGGGCAGGCCGCCGGGTGTGACGTTCCAGCCCTGGGTGCGCCGCGCGGTCGCCTCCTCGAGGCCGACGCCGAACGCCGCCGCGTCCCGGGCCAACAGCCCGGTCGTCGCACCGCCGCGCAGGGACTCCCGCAGCAGCGCCCGCCACGCCGAGTCGGGGACCGCCCGGACAGCGTCGACCGGATCCACCACGCCGACCGGATCCACCACGCCGACCAGATCCTTGGAGCCGGCCAGATCCTCGGAGCCAGCCGGACTCTCGGAGCCGGCCGGACCTCGCGCGCCTGCTGGACCTGCTGGACGCGTGGAGCCGATGGCGCCCGGCACGACGGTCGTCACCGCGCCGTAGATCTCGGCACCATAGGTGTGCAGCGCCGGGACGAACGCCGCGCGCAGCCGCAGGGGCAACGCCGACTCGCCGGCGGCGGCGACGGCGAGGGCGAGGCCGGTGACGAACCGCGCTGAGCCGGCCGGGTCGGCCTGGCGCACAGCCGTGCTCCCGGCGGTGGCGACCAGCCGCGACCATGCCCGCGCCGCCTGCTCGGTCAGGCCGACCCGCACGGGCAGGCCCAGCGCGCCCACGGACGCGACCTGCAGGACCTCCGCCAGATGCCGGACGGCGAAGCGGGCGACCAGGCCCGGAGCGGCGGTGATCGCGTCCAGCAGGGTGACCTCGTAGGCGGCGAGCTCCGCCGCTGCCCGCCGGCCGGGACCGGCGGGCAGCTGGCGCACCACGGCCAGGCTCCGGTCCGCCGGCGCCGGCGGCTGACGCCCGGGGCCGAAGGCGAGCCGGCCCAGCCGATCCAGCAGCGCCGGATCGACGCGGCCGGCGCCGAGCAGCGGCCGCAGCAGGACGGCATCGGCGCGATCGGCCCGCCCCAGGGTGTTGAGTCGTCCCAGCCAGGCGTCGCCGAGCGTCCGCAGCCGGCTGTACGCGGCGAACGCACGGCCGAGCACGGGCACGTCCACCTGTTCGTCCAGCCCGGACGGCGGCGCCGGACGGTTGCCGAGCGGCCCTGACGGGCGGCCGCTGAGCACAGTGAGCAGCCGCGCGAGCCCGGACGGGCCCAGTTCGTCGAAGAAGCCGGTGACGAACCCGGCCTGGCCCCCGTGGGCGCGCAGGGCATCGAACGCGCCACGTGCGGCGGACGAGCCCGGCGTGCTGCCGCCCACGGTGGCACCGCCACCTGGTGTCCCGAGCCGCCGGCCCGATCCAGCGCCGCGTGGCGCCGCGCCATGCTCGGGGCCCGCCGCGCCACCGCGCCCGGCACCGGCTGTGCCGCCGCGGGCCACGGCCACGGGTGCCAGCAGCCTGGCGGCCGCCCGCCCCGCGGCCAATGCCGCTGCGTCCGCGCCGGTCGACGCCGAGGCGTTCGCGTCGGTCGACGTCGCCGCGTCCGCGCCGGTGAAGGCAGCGGAGCGCACTACCAGCGCGTCGGACCAGGGTGAGGGTGGGGTATCGCCGGCGTCAGGCCACCGGGCATGGGGTATCGGTAGCGGCCTGTCGGCCTGCGCGGCCTGCGTGAGGTGGCCGTGCAGCGAGGTCGCCTCCGCGTCGACGGCGGCACCCACCCGGGCGAGTCGCGCAGCGGGCGCCACCGAGGCACCGATCGTAGACAGGGCCCAGGCCAGGCCGCGCGCGCCGGACCGCAACGCCTCGGCGGCGGCGCGCACCGCCGCGACCAGCGCGGCCAGCCTTGCCAGGTCGACCATGATCCGCCGCTGGGCGGAGGGCCCGTCGGTGCGGTGAAGGGGTGCCGCGGCACCGGGGGTGGCCATCCGCCGCTCAGCCGATCGCCCGCGGCGCCGCGGCGCCGGATGGGTGGGCACGGGCCTGCTCGCAGGCCCGCACACCGCTGTCCAGCAGCTCGGTGGCCTCCGCCGCGAGCCGGCGCAGCAGCCCGGCGGACAGCTCCGCGGCCGAGCCTTCCCAGGCTCCGACACCGGCGGCCACGACACGTTCCAACGCGGCCGCCACCTCACGCTGGGCGCGGCGCGCCACGGCAAGCGCGCCGGACACCGTCGTTCCGGCTCCGTCGGGAATCGTCATCGGCACACCACCGTCGGTTCAGGGTCGGTGCGGCGACCGTAACAACGCCGGCGACGGGTGCGAAGGCTCCGATCAGCTCCTGTGGACGACCCCCGGGCGCTGCCCGCCCTGTGGACGGAGGCGGGTGAAACCCGGCACCGAGTGAGCGCACCCAGCCCGGTCACCCCTGCGCCCGGCCCGGTGGCCTCGGGCCCAGGCCGCGATCAGGACCGCCGGTAGCGCAGGAACAGGTTGTCGTCCTCGGCCAGCACGTGGACCAGGCGCATTGACACCGGCCGTGGCCACGCGGCGCCCTGCACGATGCCGATCCGCCCTGGTCCGGCCAGCAGCGGGGCAACCGTCAGACAGAGTTCGTCGAGCAGCCCGGCGCCGCCGAGCTGGGCGTGCAGCATCGGGCCGCCCTCGGTGAGCACCCGGGTCAACCCGCGGGCCGCGAGTGCCGCGAGCGCCTGCGGCATGTCGACGGCCGCGTCCCCACACACGACGACCTCCGCGACCTCCGCCAGCGCCGCCCGCCGCGCCGGGGAGGCGGCGTCGCAGGTGAGCACGAGTGGGCGTACCTCGGCGTCGAACAGCCGGGCGGCCGGGTCCAGGCCGGCGCTCGCGGTGACGACGGCGACCGGCGGGACCTCCGCGAGCCCGGCGGCCCGTCGGCGCTCCCGCCGCTCGGGTGGCACGATCACCGGACCGTAGTTCTCGTGCCGGGCCGTCCCGGCGCCGACGAGGACCACGTCACTCAGCCAGCGCAGCGTCCGGAAGACCCGCAGGTCCGCCTCACCGCCGAGGGGGCCCGACCGGCCGTCGACCTCCGCCGCGCCGTCGACGGCGCCGACGAAGTTCGACCGTACGTAGCTGGTGTGGGCGGCCTCGGCCGGGTAGGCGTACGCCGCGTCGAGATCGGCCTCGTCGCCGGGCTCCTGCCCGGGTGGCACATCACCGAACGGTGCGGGTGAGGGGAGCAGACATCGCACCGCGTCGACTGTATCCGCTCCCCGCGTGGCACCCACACGCTCGAGCCGATCCTCACCGCGGCGGACAGAGCCACGCCCGCGTGCCTTCAACAAGCGGGACGGTCCGTGCCTGTGCCTCTTCGTCCGGTGCCGCCTCCGTGCCCGATGCCGGCCACGCCGGTGGACGGCCTGTCGCCGGCGGCGGGTGCTCCTGGGACGATGGACGCATGGGAACCTACGTCGTCCTGCTGGTCATGGTGCTGCTCGTCGGTCTGGCAGTGCTCGGCGGGCTGTACGCCTACCTGACCCGCGAACGCGTCCGCCGCTGACCGACCGCGTCCGGCCGAACCAGGCCCGCCCGCCGCGCCGGGCCACGGGACGGATTAGGACGCGGACGGCTCCGGCGGGAGCAGCCGGGTGATCACGACGGACTCGCCGTCGAGCTCGACCCGACCGGGCATGTACGTGAAGCCGGGCGCGGAGGCCGCCGGAGCATCGAACGGGACCCCGTCGAGCGGCACGGCCTGGCGTTCCCCGGCGAGGTTCGCGACGATCGCCACGTCCCCGCGGCGCACCACCAGCCAGCGAGCGTCCTCGTCGAAGGTGCAGCCGACGGACGACCAGGCCGGGTCGGTCAGCGCGGGCAGCCGGCGGCGCAGCGCGATCAGGCGGCGGTGCCAGTCCAGCAGGCCGGCGTGGCCGGGCCGGGTCGGTTCCGACCAGTCGAGCCGGGATCGTTCGAACGTCGCCGGGTCCTGCGGGTCGGGCACGTCCTCCGGGCCCCAGCCGTGCGCGGCGAACTCGGCGCGGCGACCCTCCCGCACCGCGTCACCGAGACCAGGCGCGGTGTGGTCGGTGAAGTACTGCCAGGGCGTGTGCGCCCCCCACTCCTCACCCATGAACAGCATCGGAGTCAGCGCCGACGTCAGCAGCAGCGCGGCACCGATGCGCAGCAGCCCGTCGCTGAGCAGCACCGACGACCGGTCGCCGACGGCGCGGTTGCCGATCTGGTCGTGGTTCTGCAGGAACGTGACGAACCGGTAGGCCGGCGTCGTCGGCGGCATCGGTCGGCCGTGCGAGCGGCCGCGGAACGTCGAGTAGCCGCCGTCGTGCACGAAGCCCTTCGTCAGCGCCTGGGCGAGCGTCGCGATCGACCCGAAGTCGACGTAGTAGCCCTGCCGCTCGCCGGACAGCGCCGCCCACAGCGCGTGGTGCGCGTCGTCGCACCACTGCCCGTCCAGCCCGTAGCCGCCGGCCTCCGGCGCGGAGACGAGCCTCGGGTCGTTCAGGTCGGACTCGGCGACGGCGAACAGCGGCCGGCGCAGCTGCGCGCCCAGCCGGTGCACCGCCTCGGAGATCTCCTCCAGCAGATGCAGCGCCCGGCTGTCCTGGAAGGCGTGCACCGCGTCGAGGCGCAGCCCGTCGCAGTGGTAGTCCCGCAGCCACGACAGCGCGCTGTCGACGATGAACGACCGGACCTCGTCCGAACCGGGGGCGTCGAGGTTCACCGCCGGGCCCCACGGGGTGATGTAGCGGTCGGTGAAGTAGGGGCCGAACTGGGCCAGGTAGTTTCCGTCCGGGCCGAGATGGTTGTAGACGACGTCCATGACCACGCCGATGCCGCGGGCGTGCGCCGCGTCGACGAACCGCTTCAGCCCGTCGGGCCCGCCGTACGGCTCGTGCACGGCACACAGGCCGACCCCGTCGTAGCCCCAGCCGTGGCTGCCCGGGAAAGCGTTGACGGGCAGCAGCTCGACGGCGTCGATGCCGAGTTCGGCGAGATGGTCGAGCTTGCCGATCGCGGCGTCGAACGTGCCCTCCGGGGTGAACGTCCCGACATGCAGTTCGTAGAGGACGCTGCCGGCGAGCGCGATGCCGCGCCAGTTCGCGTCGGTCCAGGTGAATGTCGCATGGTCGACGAGACGTGACCGCCCGTGCACGCCGGAGGGCTGCCAGGCCGAGCGCGGGTCGGGCAGCTCGTCGCCACGCCCGTCGAGCACGTAGGCGTAGTCGGTGCCATGCTTGGCCGAGGGCACGTTCACCCACCACCAGCCGCCGCGCCCGGCGGACATCTCATGGGTGGCGTCGCCGGCGGAGTCCGCCACGACCAGGCTGACCGTCTTCGCGTCCGGGGCCCACAGCCGGAAGGTGCTCATAGCCTCCTGTCTACCGCCCCCCGCCGCCGGACATGCCGTGTCCGTGACAACGGCCCCAACCAAAGGTGCCCGTACTACCCGGTTTCACCACCCGAACGCCCCAGCCCGCACGGTCCGAGCGGACGGTGCCACGTTCCCGCATGACCACCACCATCAGCCCGACCGGTCGTGTATGCCCCGCTCGACCTCCTACGGTGGCCCTGGAGCTCCTGCCTGATCCCCGCCATCGCGACACACCGCCCGCGACGTCTGAGCCGAGCCACCCATGCCATGATCCGACAACGGTCACCGTCTATCGATGCCAAGACCCGGACAAGATCTGCCGATGTTGATGTCAGACCGCCGGCCCGCTGCAAACCACCCCCGTTCCACCCCCACGACACGCCGCCTGACGTGCCCGTTTATCCTCGGGTCCTCATCGCCCCTACGAGGGATTGCAACTGGCTGCCGTTGTGAGAAGTGCTCTGCCTGGAATGTGGCGGTCCGCATCGCCCCTACGAGGGATTGCAACACGTAATGCGCGGAAGGGAATAGTCCGGACATCGGCTGCCGGAATTGGTGGTGTATACCGACTTTCAGGTGGTCTACGGAGATCCGGTCGGGGCCGGTGGTGGGGGAGGCGGCTGTGGCGGGGCTGGTGACATGGTGGCCAGTGTCGCCTCGATGTCGGGGATCCAGAGGGCGACCTCGAGGGTCTTGAGGGCGGCCCACCGGGACAGTTCGTGGCCGGCCCGCGTCGCGCCGACAAAGCCGACGAGAAAGGCCGCCACGCAGAATCCCGCGAGACCACGCTCGGGTCCGGCGGCCAACTCGACAAGGGCGACGACCGCGGCGAGGAGGAAGGCGAATCCGGCGTTGCGCAGGGCGATTCCGCTCGCCCGCAGCCGGCTGATCTCCACCGCCGAGTCGGGCGCCTTGACCTCGACGGCCGCGAAGACGACCGCCGGGTCGACGCGGACGAACGCCATCGCCTGGGCGGGCGGATAACGGTCGAGGAACTCCTGCCTGGCGCCGGGCCCGGGATGCAGCCACTGAGGCAGCCGCCGTCCCAGGAAGCGCCTCGGCGCGTAGGTGAGGTGACCGAGCAGGTAGCTGGCGAGGATGCCGCCGACGATCAGCAGCGTCGCGTTGAGATCGCCGATCTGCCCGAGATCGGCCCAGCCCGCCTGGTCCAGGACGAACAGCAGGAGCGCGAGGTACAGCGAGCCGGGAACCGAGTAGGCGAAGATGTCGAAGACGCCGAGGCTGAGATTCACGGGTTCCTCTGTCCGGTCTGTCCGGTCGGTCGCGGCTCGCCATCTCCCGGCCACGCCAGCGCGGCGCAATGTCCGTACCTGTGGTGACAGCGTTCGACCTATGGTGACAGCGCCCGCGGCCCGGCGCGGTCGACCCCCGTGGTGTGCCGAGAGGGGCTGTTCGCCCGGTTCCAGGTGGCACCATCAGGTGAGGTCACGTGGGTACGGGCGTGGGGGGCACGGTTGGCAGGGCTTCGGATCGAGCTGTTCGGCGGGTTTCGGGTGCTGGTCGGGCACCGGGCGGTGCCGGACGGTGCGTGGTCACGGCGCAAGCCGGCGGCGCTGGTCAAGCTGCTGGCGCTGGCGCCGGGGTATCGACTGCGGCGCGAGCAGGTGATGGACGTCCTGTGGCCGGAGCTGGAACCGGCGGCCGCTGCAGCGAACCTGCGTAAGGCGCTGCACGCGGCCCGCCGCGCACTGGATGGTGACGGCCTCTCGGCGGACGGCGCCGCGCTCATCGAGTCGATCGGTGACCTGCTGTGCCTGCGCTCCGACGGGCTGTCCGTCGATGTCGCCGAGTACCGGGCCGCCGCGGCGCTGGCCCGCCAGAGCAGGGACGCCTCCATCCACTGGGCGGCCCTCGACCTGTACCGCGACGGTCTGCTGCCGGAGGACCGTTACGAGGACTGGGCCGCCGGCCCACGGGACGAGCTGCACGCGGACTGGACGGCGCTGGCCACCGAGCTCGCCCGCGTGCTGGAGGAGCGCGGCGAGTTCAACGAGGCCGCCCGCGTGGTCAACCGGCTCGTCGCGGGGGCCGACGCCGCCGCCGACACCGTGCAGGAGGAGAACCATGTCCGGCTGATGCGCCTGTACGCGCTGGCGGGACGGCGGGACGAGGCCCGGCGGCAGTACGAGCGGCTAAGGGCGGCGCTGCACGCCGAGCTGGGCGTGGAGCCGAGCCCACGGGCCCAGCGGTTGTACGAGGAGATCCGCGGCGGCCACACCGCCGAGCCCGATCTCGCCGTGGAGCTGTGGGAGAAGGTCGGCGACCTGCGCGCCCAGTCGGGCGACGCGGACGGTGCCGGCAAGGCCTACGAGCAGGCGCTGCGGGCCTCGAACGAGCCGGCTAGCACTGGCAGGCTGCACCGGCGGATGGCCACCGCGCTACTCATGGGCCATCAGACCGACGCCGCCGCCGACCATCTCGCCAAGGCCGACGCGCTCGGGCCGGACACCGCCGAACGCGGCCGGCTGGCCTGCGTGCGCGCCCACCTGGCCTGGGAACACGGCGATCTGGGCGCTGCCCGCGACCTTGCCGACGAGGCACACGAGACGGCCCGCGAACACGGCGACGACGAGGACATCGTCGACGCCCTCGAGGCGCTGGCGATCATCTCCCACCTGCGCGGCGACTGGCGGGCAGGCCTGCAGGCGCAGGTCCGCCGGCTGTCCGGCACCGACCTCGGCGGCCAGGTCAGCCGCTACCTGGAGATCAACCACTGCGCCGGCCAGTACCAGCTCTACGGCGACGCCCTCGCCGGCGACGTCGGCGACTACGCCCGCCAGACCCTGGCGCTGGCCGAGCGCTGCGACGCGGTGGCGGTGCAGGCCTTCGCCTGGTGTCTGCTCGGCGAGTCGCTGCTGCTCGCCGGCCACTGGGGCGAGGCGGACGCCTGCCTGGCCCGCAGCTGCGAGCTGTACACGCCGATGGGCAGCCGTACCGTGGCCCTGCCGTGGCTGCGCCGCGCGGAGCTGGCGGTCTGCACGGGAGCGTTCGAGGACGCCGCGGCGCATCTGCGGTGGGCGACCGCGATCGCGACGGTGGCGCCGAGTTCACGGCATGCCTGGGCCCGCCTGCACGGCATCGCCACACTCGCCGCCCTCGAACAGGGCGATCTGGATGCCGCCGTCGCCGCTGTCACCGCGGCGCGGGAGACCGCGAGCCGGTACGGCGACTGCCCGAGCTGCGGGGCGATGCTGAACCCACTCGCCGCCGAGACGCTGGCCCGCACCGGTGACCTGCGTGGCGCCCGCGAGTTCGCCGCGATCGCCGAGCGCACCGCCGAGTCGTTCGACAGCACGGCCTGGCAGGCGATGGCCTCCTCGGCGGCCGCCTGGATCGCGGTCGGCGAGGGTGATCGGGCGGCCGCCCGGGAAGGATTCGAGGCGGCGGCGGCCGCGTTCGACAAGGCCGGCCACCCCTACTGGACGGCCCGAGCCCGCCGCCAGGCCGGTGGCGTCGAGTAGCACCCGGCGCAGGGAACGCTCAGGGAACGCCCTGTCCGTAGTGTTCTCCCTGCACCACCTACCAGGCACGATCTACCAGGCACGATGCAGCACCGGCAGCATGCGGCGGGGGAATCGCCGCACACATGACGGACGACGCACCAACGCGCCGCGGCGCCCCGAGCCCCGCGGCCCTGCGAAACGGAGACGAGACGACGATGACTCTGACGATCGGCGACACCGCGCCTGACTTCGTGGCCGCCACCACCGAGGGCGCGATCAAGTTCCACGAGTGGATCGGCGACTCCTGGGCGGTGCTCTTCTCGCACCCGAAGAACTTCACCCCGATCTGCACCACCGAGCTTGGCTACGTGGCCAGCATCAAGCCCGAGTTCGACCGCCGCGGCGTGAAGATCATCGGTCTGTCGGTCGACCCGGTTGACAAGCACGCCGACTGGGCGAAGGACATCGAGGAGACCCAGGGCACCGCCCCGAACTACCCGCTCATCGGCGACGCCGACTTCACGATCTCCAAGGCGTACGGCATGCTCGGCGCCGACGTCAGCGGTGACCCGGCCGACCGCACCGCCGCCGACAACCAGACCGTGCGCAACGTGTTCGTCATCGGCCCGGACAAGAAGATCAAGCTGATCCTCGTCTACCCGATGACCACCGGCCGCAACTTCGACGAGGTCCTGCGGGTCATCGACTCCCTGCAGCTCACCGCGAAGTACAAGGTCGCCACCCCGGTGAACTGGAAGCAGGGCGAGAACGTCGTCATCGCCGGCTCCGTCAGCAACGACGAGGCCAAGAAGGTCTACGGCACCTGGGAGGAGCCGAAGCCCTACCTGCGCATCGTTCCGCAGCCGACCTCCTGACCTGATGCAGCCGAGGCCCACCGGGCGCCCCGCGAGGGGCCGCCGGGTGGGCCTCGCGCGTTCCCGGCGCGACCCAGCCCGCCCGGCACACCGGGCCGCGGCCGCAGCGCCGGGCCGCTATCCGGTCGCGGTGGGGAAGTGGGCGGCGAGCAGCAGGCCGCCGCCGGGGTTCGGGGTGGCGGTGAGGGTGGCGCGGTGCACCGACGCGATCGACCGGACGATGGACAGCCCGAGCCCCGAGCCTGCCGCCGAACGGGTCCGCGGCGTGTGCAGCCGGCGGAACGGCTCGAAGATCTCGGCGAGGCGGTCGTCGGGGACGACCGGACCCGTGTTGCTGACCGTGAGGACGCCCGCCGCCGACAGGTGCACGGCCACCGATCCGCCGGGATCGTTGTGCCGCACGGCGTTGTCCAGCAGGTTCCCGACCAGCCGCGCCAACAGGACCGCGTCGCCGAGCACGACCACGGGCTCGGCGTGGATGGCCAGCGTGACCCCGGAGGGGAGCCGCACCCGGCTCGTGAGCGCCCGGTCGTCGGAGAGCTCGTGGGCACCGGGTGGCTCGCCGTCGGCGGGGGGCAGCATCTCCAGGGCCACCTGCCGGACGAGGGCGTCGAGCGCCACCGGTTCGAGGGTGGCGAGGCCCCGTTCGGTCTGGGCGAGCAGCAGCAGGGCGTCGATGAGGCGCTCGGTGCGCTGGTTGGCCGCCAGCAGCTGGCCGCGGACCTGGGGGAGGCGGTCGGGATCGGGATCGGTCAGCCCGATCTGGATGGCGGCGCGCTGCAGCGCCAGCGGGGTGCGCAGCTCGTGGGCGGCGTTGGCGATGAAACGGCGCTGCGCGTCGACCGCGGCCTCGAGCCGGCAGAGCATCTCGTCGAAGGTGTCGGCGAGATCGCGCAGTTCGTCGCGCGGGCCGGCGAGCGCGATCCGTTCGTGCAGGTTCGACAGGGACAGCCGGTGCGCGGTGGCCGTGATCCGGTGCAGCGGCCGCAGCAGCCGCCCGGCGAGCCACCATCCGGCGGCCACGGACACCAGCGCCAGAATCCCGATCGTGATCGCCGCGACCGTCCACTGGTAGTGCAGCACCGTGTCCGGGAGACGGTCGACGACCGCCAGACGGCCGAAGTAGACGTCGGGCGAGCCGGTCTGGTCGGGGCCGCCAGGCACCGCCGCCGGTGCGCCGGACCCCACGGCGGACCCCACGCCGGAGCCGGTGAACGCGCTGGTCCCCCCGGCGCCGATGCCCGCGCTGGGCGCGGGGGCGCCGGCGCCCACCGGTGACGTCGCGGTGATAGCGGTGACCTTGCTCCGCAGCACGCCCCGCAACAGCAGGTTGGTCACCACCAGCAGGATCGTGGACGTGAGCAGGAACAGGCCGCTGTAGAGCAGGGTCAGCCGCGTCCGGACCGTCCCCAGCCGGCCCGCTCCCCAGCGCCCCCGCATCCCGCCGTCGTTCACAACCGGTATCCCGCGCCGGGCACGGTGTGGATGCACGGCGGGTCGCCGAGCTTGCCGCGCAGCCGACTGATGATCACTCGGACCGCGGACGTGAACGGGTCGGCGTGCTCGTCCCACGCGGACTCCAGCAGGGCCTCGGCGCTGACGACCGCGCCGTCCGCCCGCATCAGCACCTCCAGCACGGCGAACTCCTTCAGGGACAGCCGCAGGTGCCGACCGTCCCGCGACGCCTGCAGATGACGGGTGTCGAGCACGAGGCCGCCCCGGGTCAGCACCGGCGCCACCGGGGCCCGGCTGCGCCGCCCGAGCGCCTGCACCCGGGCGACCAGTTCGGCGTAGTCGAACGGCTTGGGCAGATAGTCGTCGGCGCCCAGGCCGAGCCCGGCGACCCGCTCGGGCACCGAGGCCGCCGCCGTCAGCATCAGGATGCGGGTGCGTGCCCCGGCCCGGGCCAGGTCGCGGCAGATGTCGTCGCCGTGCACCGCGGGCAGGTCACGGTCCAGCACCAGGACGTCGTAGTCGTGGACGGCGAGTCGTTCGGTCGCCGCGGCGCCGTCGTAGGCCACGTCGACGGCCATCGCGTGCCGGCGCAACCCCTCGGCGACCAGGTCGGCCAGCTCACGTTCGTCCTCCGCCACCAGCACGCGCATGTCGACCTTCTATCGAACAGGCTGTAACACCGGCGTTAACGATCGCGTTCATCCTGCGGCAACATCCTCGCTGACAGCCTGGCCGACATGAGATCTCCCCTGCGAACGACACGGAAGTCCGTGATGGCGGTGGCCGCCATGGCCGTCGCCCTGCCGGTCGGTGTGGGCCTCACCGCCGGCGCCGCCCAGGCCTCCCCGCCGAGTGGCTCCGTCTCCTCGGCCGCCGGCGTCACCGCCACCAGCGTCAGCTCCGCCCACCCGGCGATCGCCAACGTCACGGCGGCGGGCGACGGCAAGGGCGCCCCCTGCCCGCTGCCCCCCGACGGCATCGTCCACAAGACGCTGCCGGGTTCGGGCGGCCAGCCCGCGGGCGGGGCGGTGCACAACGAGGTCTTCGGCGCGGGTGGGCAGTCCGCCTCGGCGCCCGCCCTGCCGGCCCCCGAGGGCGCCCCGGTGGACGGCGAGACGGTGGACGGCGCCACGTTCGTGGCGGGCGGTGCCGGGGACGGCTCGGGTCCGGTGACCCGC
Source organism: Frankia sp. RB5 (assembly GCF_059816245.1). Classification (NCBI taxonomy): domain Bacteria; kingdom Bacillati; phylum Actinomycetota; class Actinomycetes; order Frankiales; family Frankiaceae; genus Frankia; species Frankia sp. RB5. Next base: position 79,964 of record NZ_JCBATA010000007.1, on the reverse strand, counting down.
CGCAACGTGGTCCGCGCCCCGGCGGGCGAGGCGGGCGGCACGGCCGAGTTCGGCATCGCCACCTGCGACACGCACGGCGGGCAGGTGTTCGCCATCCACGTCGGCCCGCCGGCGGGCGGCGGCGCGCCGGTGCTCACCATCGCCCAGGTCCAGGGCGGGCCGGCCGCCGCGGCCGGACTGCGGGCGGGTGACGTCGTCCAGTCCATCGACGGGGCGGCGCCGATCGTGAACGGCAAGCCCGACCGGAAGGTCATCGAGAAGCTGCTGCCGCCGGACTCGGGGACGCGGACCGTGCACCTCGTCGTCCACCGCCCGTCCACGAACCGCACCTGGACGGTGGCCCTCACCCTCCAGCCGCCCCCCGGCGCCCCGGCGGGCAAGCCGTGGATCCACCGGTTCGTCCACCCGGGCGCCCCGGGCGGCGCGGGCGGCGCGTCGGGGTCCGATGCCCCGGGCAGCGCACAGGCCGTGCCCGCCCCGCCGACCCTGGGCGGCTGACCGCCGCACATCGATGACGGCGCGCGCCGGATCGTTTCTCCTGGAGGGCAGAGGGCGGTCCGGCGCTCGCCGTCGCCCGGGAGAGGCCGTCAGGAACGGACGAGCAGGCTGACGGGGAAGTCGCGCAGCAGACGCAGGACGTAGGCCGTGCCGCCGTCATGCCTGCGGCCGGTCAGCACGTCGGTCCACCGGCCGTCGGGCAGCGTCACGGTGGTGTCCCGCCAGCCACCGCCGCGGCGCAGGCCGAGGACCAGGCGCGGCGCCACCGTCACCACCGACTCGGAGCGGGTGAACGCCACCACGTTCTCCGCCGCCGAGCCGGACGCCCACAGCGGCCGGTAGGTGGCGTGCGCGCCGAACCACTCCGGGTGGTCCCGGCGCACCCGCAGCGCGCGGGCGACCACCAGCAGCTTCGCCGCGCCCGAGTCGTCGAGCAGCGGCGGGCGGCGCGGGCTGGCGCCTTCCGCGGCGATCTCGGCGCCGAGCTCGGCGAGCAGCTTCGTCCGGTCGCCGAAGTTCACCGGCCGCCGGTTGTCCGGATCGACCAGCGACAGGTCCCACAGGTCCTGGCCCTGGTAGACGTCGGGCACGCCGGGCATCGTCAGCTGCAGCAGCTTCTGGGCGAGGGAGTTCTGCCGGCCGAGCTCGACCAGCCCGCCGACGTAGCCGCCGAGCACGGCGAGGAACTCGTCGTCCTCCAGCACCGACTCGATGTAGTTCGTGAGCGCCGACTCGTAGGCGGGATCGCTGTCGGTCCAGCTGGTGTACAGCTTCGCCTCGCGCACGGCCTTGAGCATGTAGCTGGTGGCCCGCTCGGTGGGCAGCGGCCAGGCGCCGACCAGCGTCTGCAGCAGGAAGTAGATCGTCGGCCGGTCCGGCCAGCCCTGCTCGGTGTCGCGGTGGCGCTCGCCGAGGCGCACCAGCCGGCCGGCGACCTCCGCCCAGCCCCGCGGGTCCTCGGACAGCACTGCGAGCCGGGCCCGCACGTCCTCCGAGCGCTTGGTGTCGTGGGTCGACAGGGTGGTCATCGTCAGCGGCCAGGTGCGCTGCGCGGTGACGTTCGCCTCGTGGAACTCGTTGACGGCGCTGCGCGGATGCCCGGTGGTGAACGCGGGGAAGCGGGCCGGGTCGCCGCCGACCTCGTTGAGCGCGATCATCCGCGCGTACCGGTAGAACGCGGTGTCCTCGATGCCCTTGGCCATCACCGGGCCGCAGGTCTGCTGGAAGCGGATCACGAACTCGGGCGGTCCGCCGAGCGCCAGGTCCTCGATCAGGTCGATCTCGGCCGAGCGGCCCGGCAGGTAGGAGCGCGCCTGCTCGCAGGCCCGCACGACGTGCCCACGGGCCTCCAGGCTCGGCGTACCGTCCGGGCGGATGTAGGCCCGGTAGACGTCGAAGGCGGCCAGCACCTCGCACAGCGCCTCGCGCAGCCCGGTGCGGGTGAGGTCGGCGCGGGCGCGCCGGGCCTCGCCGAGTGCCAGCGTGGTCAGCCGGTCGATCTCGGGCTGCAGCACGGTGGCGAGCACGTCGAGCTTGGCGGCCCGCGCCTCCGCCTCGTAGCCCGGGTCGACGCGGGTGATCTCCTGGTAGAGCGCGGCGAGGGGATGCCCGGCGACCGGGTCGAGGAACAGCCGGGTCAGCCGGCCGATGCCGTCGTAGCCGGTGGTGCCGTCGCACGGCCAGCTCTCGGGGAGCGCCTCGTCGTCCTCGAGGATCTTCTCGACGACGGTCCAGACCCCGCCGGACGCCTCGGCGAGGCGCCGCAGGTACTCCTCCGGGTCGGCCAGCCCGTCGGGATGGTCGATGCGCAGCCCGTCGAAGGTGCCGGCCCGGACCTGCTCGATGAGCAGCCGGTGCGTGGCGGCGAAGACGTCGGGCTCCTCCTGGCGCAGCCCGGCGAGGGTGGTGATGTCGAAGAAGCGGCGGTAGTTCAGCTCGGTGGCGCCGACCCGCCACCAGCACAGCCGGTAGTACTGGGCGTCGAGGGTGCCGGCGACGTCGTCCGGGTCGGCGGTGCCGGGCGCGGTGGGCAGCACGTGGTCGTAGTAGACGACGACCCACGCGCCCTCGGTGTCGCGCTCCACCGAGATCTCCCCGGCGGCCAGGCAGTCGGCGAGCCCGGTGCCGAGGATCGGCACGAGCACCCGGCCCGGGTTGTCGGGGGCGGCCCAGTCGATGTCGAACCAGCTGGCGTACGGCGACTCGGGCCCCTCGCGCAGCACCGACCACCAGGCCGCGTTCGCCGCCTGCGGCGTGACCGACATGTGGTTCGGCACGACGTCGACGACGAGGCCGAGGCTGGCCTTGCGGCAGGCGGCGACGAGCCGGCGCAGGCCTCCCGTGCCGCCGAGCTCCGGGTTGATCTGCCCGTGCTCGACGACGTCGTAGCCGTGTGTCGAGCCGGGTGCCGCCTCCAGCACCGGCGACAGGTACAGATGCGACACCCCGAGCGCGGCGAGGTACGGGACGACCACCGCGGCGTCGGTGAAGGAGAAGTCGAGGTTGAGCTGCAGCCGGTAGGTGGACGTGGGCACGATCCGCGCGCGGCCGGAGCCGCCCAGGGGCGTCGTCGGGTCAGCGGACACGGCGCAGCACGACCGTCGAACGGGCGTCGATCTCGAGTGGGTCGCCGGCTTTGACGACCTTGCCGATGTCGGCGGGGTCGAGGGCCGAGTGCGCCAGCGCGATCGACTCCAGGCCTGCTTCGACCTCGGCGGTGGAGCGCCGCGTGTCGACGACCGTCTCCCACTCGTCGCCGAAGGTCGGCGCCGGAACCCGGAAGCCGACCGGCTCGAAGTGGGCGTTGAAGAACAGCAGGAACGAGTCGTCGACGATGCGTTGGCCGAGCGCGTCCGGGTCGGGGATGGCGTCGCCGTTGAAGTACACGCCGAGGGAGCGCGCGGTACCGGACTCCCAGTCGGCGTCGGTCATCTCCAGGCCGTCGGGACGCAGCCAGACGATGTCCTTGCCGGACGGATCGTCACCCGCGCCCGCCGCGTCGGCGCCGCCCTGGCCGCGCGGCGACGCGCCCTGGAAGAACTTCCGCCGCCGGAAGATCGGGTGATCGTGGCGCAGCCGCGACACATGGCCGACGAAGTCGACGAGATCGGCGTTGCGCTCGGCGTCGGCCCAGTCCAGCCAGGAGATCGGGGTGTCCTGGCAGTAGGCGTTGTTGTTGCCGTGCTGGGTGCGGCCCATCTCGTCTCCGGCGACCAGCATCGGCACCCCCTGGGACAGCAACAGCGTCGTCAGCAGGTTACGGGTCTGCGCGGCCCGAAGCGCGAGCACCTGCGGATCGTCCGTCGGCCCCTCGGCCCCGCAGTTCCACGACCGGTTGTCGTCGGAGCCGTCGCGGTTGTCCTCGCCGTTGGCCTCGTTGTGCTTGTTGTTGTAGGAGACGAGGTCGTGCAGGGTGAAGCCGTCGTGGGCGGTGATGAAGTTGATCGACGCCCAGGGTCGGCGGCCGCTGTTCTCGTACAGGTCGCTCGACCCGGTCAGCCGGGAGGCGAACTCGGCGATGCCCTGTTCCTGGCCGCGCCAGAAGTCGCGGACGGTGTCGCGGTACTTGCCGTTCCACTCCGTCCACAGCGGGGGGAAGTTGCCCACCTGGTAGCCGCCCTCGCCGAGGTCCCAGGGCTCGGCGATCAGCTTGACCTGGGAGACGACCGGGTCCTGCTGGACCAGGTCGAAGAACGACGACAGCCGGTCGACGTCGTAGAACTCCCGGGCCAGTGTCGCCGCCAGGTCGAAGCGGAAGCCGTCGACGTGCATGTCGGTGACCCAGTAGCGCAGCGAGTCCATGATCAGCTGCAGGACGTGCGGGTGACGGACCCGCATGCTGTTGCCGGTGCCGGTGTAGTCCATGTAGTAGCGCGGGTCGTCGTCCACGAGCCGGTAGTAGGCGGCGTTGTCGATGCCGCGGAAGGCCAGCATCGGGCCCATGTGGTTACCCTCGGCGGTGTGGTTGTAGACGACGTCGAGGATCACCTCGATCCCCGCCTCGTGCAGGTTCTTGACCATGCTCTTGAACTCCTGCACCTGCCGGCCCTGCCCGCCGGAGGCGGAGTAGCCGTTGTGCGGGGCGAGGAAGGCCAGCGAGTTGTAGCCCCAGTAGTTGCGCAGGCCCTGGCGCACCAGGTGCTCGTCGTGCACGAACTGGTGCACGGGCAGCAGCTCGATCGCGGTCACGCCGATCCGCCGGTAGTGCTCGATCATGAGCGGGTGGGCGACGCCGGCGTAGGTGCCCCGGTATTCCTCGGGCAGGCCCGGATGGTTCTTGGTCAGCCCGCGCACGTGCGCCTCGTAGATCACCGACTCGTTGTAGGGCGTGCGCGGCGGCCGGTCCCCGTTCCAGTCGAAGAACGGGCTGATGACGACCGACTTCATCATGTGCGGCCCGGAGTCGGCGTCGTTGACGCTGTCCGGGTCGCCGAAGGCGTAGGGGAACACCGCCTGATCCCAGGCGACCTCCCCATCGACGGCCTTCGCGTACGGGTCGAGCAGCAGCTTCGCCGGGTTGCACCGGTGGCCGGCGGCGGGCGCGTACGGGCCGTGGACGCGGTAGCCGTAGCGCTGCCCCGGACCGACCGAGGGTAGGTAGGCGTGCCAGACGAAGGCGTCCCGTTCCTTCATGTCGATCTGTTCCTCATGGCCGGCGTCGTCGAACAGGCAGAGCTGGACCCGGTCGGCGATCTCTGAGAAGATCGCGAAATTCGTTCCCGAGCCGTCGTACGTGGCGCCCAGGGGATAGGGGCTGCCCGGCCAAACCTGCGACATAGGCACGAAGCCTACGGGCAGCGGGCCCTCCCTGATCGAGGGGCGCGTGAACATCGAGGTCACGACACCCGGGACATTGAAATCTCATTGATCCGCGGCTGACCGGCCGGGCCTAGCATGGAAGCATGGCCGACTGGGCGATCTGGGTCGTCGTCGCCGGCGCTCTGTTCGTCGGCGAGCTGCTGACCCTGGACCTGACGCTGGTGATGTTCGCGCTGGCCGCGCTGGTCGGCGCGGCGGCCGCGCTGCTCGGCGTGGACGCGGTCTGGCAGATCGTCGCCTTCGCCGTGGCCGCCGGCGGGTTCGGACTCGGCCTTCGCCCGGTGGCCCGCCGCCACCTCCAGCGTGACGTACCGCAACTGCGCACCGGGACCGAGGCACTGGTCGGCGAGCGGGCGGTGGTGCTGGAGCGGGTCGACGGCGACGGCGGCCGGGTGAAGATCCGCGGGGAGGTCTGGTCGGCCCGGTCGTACCCGACCTCGACCGTGCTGGAGGCCGGCAGCGAGGCCCACGTGCTGCGCATCGACGGCGCGACCGCCATCGTGCACAGGTTCGAACTCTGACCCGGGATCCCCGGGCCCGGGACGGGCGGACCCGGCCCCGCTGACCGGCTCCGGGCGGTGGGGCGCCGGTCCAGACAGGGAGGACAGGTCATGGCAGGTGTCATCGTCGCCGTGGTGATCGCGGCCGTACTGCTGATCACACTGGCCAGGGCGGTGCGGATCGTCCCGCAGGCGCGCGCGATGGTCGTCGAGCGACTCGGCCGGTACCACCGCACCCTCACCCCGGGGCTCGCCCTCGTGGTGCCGTTCGTCGACCGCATCCGCGATCGCATCGACCTGCGCGAACAGGTCGTCAGCTTCCCGCCGCAGCCGGTGATCACCGAGGACAACCTCGTGGTCGGCATCGACACGGTCATCTACTTCCAGGTCACCGACCCGCGGGCGGCCACCTACGAGATCGCCAACGTCATCCGCGCGATCGAGCAGCTGACCGTGACCACCCTTCGCAACGTCATCGGCGGGATGAACCTGGAGGCCACCCTCACCTCCCGGGACCAGATCAACGGCCAGCTGCGCGGCGTCCTCGACGAGGCGACCGGCAAGTGGGGCATCCGGGTCAACCGGGTCGAGCTCAAGGCGATCGACCCGCCCCGCTCCATCCAGGACTCGATGGAGAAGCAGATGCGCGCCGAGCGGGACCGCCGCGCCGCCATCCTGACCGCCGAGGGGGTCAAACAGAGCGAGATCCTGCGCGCCGAGGGGGAGAAGCAGGCCGCGATCCTGCGCGCCGAGGGGGAGCGGGAGTCCCAGATCCTCACCGCCCAGGGTGAGGCGAAGGCCATCGACACGGTCTTCCGGGCCATCCACGAGGGCAACGCCGATCAGAAGCTACTGGCCTACCAGTACCTGCAGACCCTGCCGCAGATCGCGCAGGGCCAGGCCAGCAAGCTGTGGATCGTGCCCAGCGAGCTGACCGGCGCGCTCGGCGGCCTCGGCGGGCTGCTGGGCGGCGCGGTCGAGGCCGCCGCCGTGAAGCCTCCGGGCCGTGAAGCCCCGGCTGCGAAGTCCCCGGCGGCGACGGCCGCGGCCGGGACGTCACCGGCCGTGACACATCCCAACCCGACGCCGCCGGCCGCGCCGGATCACGACCAGGGCTGACCTGACCTGACCGGGTGGCGACCGGGCCCCTGCCGGACGAACCAGCCGGCGCCCGCCAGCCATGGTTCGGCGGTAGGCCCACCTTTGCGACTAATGAGTCATACCTCTGGGAGGGGGTGGGGCTAGTCCGCCGGGCGCGGCCATGGGACGATTCCGGCAAGCCATACGGGGGCGGGTCGATGAGACGCAGGGGAAGGCGTTCCTCGTCGACGGAGGTCCCGCGTGGTCGCAATGTCCCCGACAGCTCGTGAGCTGTCATCCGGCTCGTCGTCCTTCGCCGTGCCGGGCAAGCTGGCGGTTCTCGCCTGTCCGCCGGCGCTGTGCCCGCACCTGGAGTTCGGCGCGTCCGGAGTGTTGTCGTCGCCGGTGTCGCTGACCTGGACGGCGCAGCCCGGCATGCCCGGATTCCTGTTCGCCGGGCTGGAGTGGCGCGCCTCGCCGGGCACGGCGGGCCGGGTCGCGGCGGCGCTGCGCCGGCTGGGCCATGTCACCTTTGAGACAGTCGAGGGTCCCTCGCCCGGGTGTGACGCCGAGCGCTACTCCTACACGCCGGATCTCGGCCTGCATCGGGCGGCCATCGCGGCCAACGGGGACGTGGTGGTCGGCGAGGCGGCGCTGCGGGCGCTGCTCGAGCGCGGCGAGGCCCGCGAGACGCTCGCCCGCGGGCTGCACCGGCTGCTCGGCACCGCGTGGGACGACGTGCTCGAACCGCTGCGCCGCGGGGCGCACGGGGCCCCCATCACCTGGCTACGCCGGACCGGCTGAGCGCCGGCCCACGCGCCCACGCACCACGCGACGGCGCGCCTGGCACCGACCCCGCACGGCCGGGGGAGGGGGTCGGGCTGGGCCGGCCGCCGGCCAGCGGCATCCATGGCCACACTGCCGCTGGCCTGCGTCAGCGTGATCCGGAGTCGCCCATCGTCCGGTGCCGCGCACGCATCAGGGCGGATCGGACACCCGGGTGTGGTGAAGCCCACATCAGGGTAGCGCGGGTCTGACGGGCACATACCCCGGCGGTCATGCGTTGAGGCTTGCGCACGACCACGAACAACCTTTCTGGGAGTTACTTAAGTGGCCACCGATTACGACACCCCTCGCACAGCTGACATAGAGGACGCCTCCGAGCAGAGCCTCGAGGCCCTCAAGGCGCGACGGGCGGATGCGGCGGCTGACCTCGGTGACGACGTCGACCCGTTCGAGACCGAGCTCGGCCTGCCCGGCGCTGACCTGGCCGGGGAGGAACTGAACCTCCGCGTACTGCCCCGCCAGGCCGACGAGTTCACCTGCACGCAGTGCTACCTCGTGCACCATCGCAGCCAGCTCTTCGACGAGCGGCGGATGGTCTGCCGGGACTGCGCTGCCTGACCGGTCCGAGCCGCCTGGCCAGCCCGAGCAGCTGACCGAACCGCACCACTGACCGACCGATGTCGATCGACCCCGGGTCGACCGACCTGACCCCACGAAGCATCGACTCTCCCCGCCGGCCGACCGCGTGGTCGTCGTCCGACCACCTGCCGGCTGGCCGGGTCAGCCGACCAGCACTCCGGCGTCGCGCATCGCCGTCACCGCCCGCCCCTCGTCGTCGGGCTCGAGGTTGACGAACCGCGTGAGCGCCAGGGGCAGCCGCACCGACAGACCTCGCTCCCGCGCGTCCAGCGCGCTGGCCCGGACGCAGTGGTCTCCGGCCAGGCCGACCACGACGAGCGTCGCCACTCCGAGCTCGGCGAGCCGGGCGCCCAGCAGGGTCGCGCGGCGCTCGCCGGACGACGGATCGCGTACCGAGAACGCCGAGTAGCCGTCGCCGCCGTCCACCCCCTTGCGGATCACCTCGCCGGCCACCACCAGTTCGGGATGGAAGGCCGCGCCCGCGCTGTCCGCCACGCAGTGCGGCGGCCAGACGCCGCCGCCGGTGACGAAATGGGGCGTATGGGCGGGATGCCAGTCCTGGCTGTAGAAGACGGGGGAGTCGGCGGCCCGGGCCGCGGTGACCTCCGCGTTGATCCCCGCCACGACCTGCTCACCGCCCGCCACGTAGAGGCTGCCCGCCCGGTCGGCGAAGTCGTTCTGGACGTCCACGACCAGCAGCGCGATCCCAGGCCCGTAGCGTTCGGTCACGTCCGGCCGCCTCCCGTCGACGCCCCGCCCCGGCCTGCCCGCGCGGCGGGTTATGCCCTTAGTGTCGCATCCCGACACGCCCGTGCCGATATCCCTGATCATGGGCGTCTGACGGCTTAGGTTCGCGGCATGCGCAGCCGCGACTACGGCCCCGACGTCCTGGCGCCCGCCGCCCGAACGAGCCGGCCGACGATACCCGAGGTCGAGCTCGAGGCCGACCTCGTCGTCGAGGACGTGGTCAGCGGCTTCTGCGGTGCCGTGGTCGGCAGTGAGCTCGGCGCGGTCACGCTGGAGGACCGGCATGGTGCCCGGCGGGTGTTTCCGCTGGAGCCCGCCGCGTTCCTGCTGGAGGGCCGTCGGGTCACCCTGGTGCGGCCACGCCGCGCGATGCCCGCGGCGCTGGCGCGCACCGCCTCCGGGTCGATCGCCGTCGCCGGCCATCGCGCGCGGGTGGCCCGGGCCAGCCGCATCTACGTCGAGGGGCTGCACGACGCGGCCCTGGTCGAGCGGGTGTGGGGGGACGACCTGCGGGTCGAGGGGGTCGTCGTCGAGTGCCTCGACGGCGTTGACGAGCTGCCGGGGGTGATCGAGGAGTTCCGGCCGGGGCCCGCGCGGCGCCTCGGCGTCCTGGTCGACCATCTCATCCCCGGCTCCAAGGAGAGCCGCATCGCGGCGGCGGCGGCGGGCCCGCACGTCCTCGTCACCGGGCATCCGTACGTCGACATCTGGCAGGCGGTGAAGCCGACGTCGGTAGGCATCGCGGCCTGGCCGGACGTGCCCCGCGGCCAGCCGTGGAAGGAGGGTGTCTGCCAGGCACTCGGAGTGGCCGAGCCGGCCGAGATGTGGCGGCGGGTGCTGGCGAGCGTCGACAGCTTCGCCGACCTCGAGGTGGGGCTGCTCGGCGCGGTGGAACGCCTGATCGACTTCGTCACCGCCTGAGGCCCGCGGTGCCGCCGCGGACACCACGCGGTGGTCTCGGCGTGACGGGGTGCGTGGCCCCGTCGCGGACGTCGCATACGGTGTGAAGCCGACGCGTACGGATCTGCCCGCCGCCTCCGGCGGCGCCACCCGTGGCCGGATCCCTCCGGCCGCACCACCCCTGGACTGTTCCACCCTCCACTCCACCCTGCACCGCTCCCGCTCGCCCTCGTGCGGCGGGAGCCTGAACGGCGGGAGACTGCATGCCGGTCAGGTTCCGGCCGGCGATCCTGCTCTACGTCGCCGCCGTGGTGGTGCTCGCCCTGGTGACCGGATTCGCCCTGCGATACGTGCTGGATGGCGGGCACGGCCGCTCCGCCGCCGGATCGGGCATCTCGCCCGGGCCGACCTCGCTCGCCGGCCGCGTCATCGTGCTCGACCCCGGCCACGACGGCGGCAACAGCGGCGCCGGCGCGGCCATCAACCGGCAGGTCCCCGCCGGCGGGTTCGACAAGGAGTGCGACACCGTCGGCGCCGAGACGAACGCCGGCTACCCCGAGCACGCCTTCACCTTCGACCTCGCCCAGCGGGCGGCGGTCCTGCTGCGCGCCCGCGGCGCGACGGTGCGACTGACCCGCGCCACCGACACCGGGGTGGGACCCTGCGTCGACGAGCGGGCCCGGATCGGCAACGACGCCGGCGCCGCGGCGGTCGTGTCCATCCACGCCGACGGCGGCCCACCGACCGGGCGCGGCTTTCACGTGATCGCGCCCGCGCTGAGCCCTGATCGGGAGAACGCGGCCATCCTGGCACCGTCGAGCCTGCTCGCCGGCACGCTGCGCTCGGCCTTCGGCCGAGCCACCGGGCAGCCGCTGGCGGACTACCTCGGTGTCGAGGGCATGACGATCCGCTCGGACCTCGGCGGCCTGAACCTCTCCCGCGTCCCGAAGGTGTTCCTGGAATGCGGGAACATGCGCAACCAGGCGGACGCGGCCCTGCTCGTCGACCCGACCTGGCGGGCCCGCGCCGCCGCCGGCATCGCCGACGGGCTCACGGCCTACCTCCTCGGCGCGACCAGCACCCCCGCTGCCCCCGCCAGCTGACGCCTGCCGGACATGACGAAGGCCACTCCGAGGAGTGGCCTTCAGGTGATGGTCTGATGCTGTGCGGGGTGGGCGATACTGGGATTGAACCAGTGACCTCTACCGTGTCAAGGTAGCGCTCTCCCACTGAGCTAATCGCCCGCGATGAACCAGAGGCGGAGGCGGGAATCGAACCCGCGTACAGGGCTTTGCAGGCCCTTGCCTAAACCACTCGGCCACTCCGCCGCGGGAGGCCGTTGCTTGACGGACCTCAAGCCCCTCTGCTTCCGAGCGGACGACGGGATTCGAACCCGCGACCCTCACCTTGGCAAGGTGATGCTCTACCAACTGAGCCACGTCCGCATCGCACCGCCGCTGGTCTTGCTGGAGTCGTTCTTGGCGGTGCAGGTAGCACTCTAGCGGACGAAGGCGCCTCGCGTCGAATGGCCCGCGAGACGTCGCGGAAGTGTTGCGCTGGGTCAAGGGATCCCACGTGAACATCGGGTTTCTCCCACGGCACGTCCACCGGGCCCGCGGGAGCCTCCCACCGTGGGCGCTGGCCCGGGGGCGGTCCCGCCCGGGCGAGGCGGGTCAGCTGGCGACCGCGTACCGTGATCGGGGTGAGCCGGACGAACATGGGCGCTCCAGAACGGACCGCTCGCCGCGGCGCGGCAACACCGCCGCGCCGGCCCGGCCCGTACCTGCTCGCCGGCGGGCGCCTCGCGAGCGGGGTCCGGGAGATCAGCGACGATCCCGCGGTGCTGGACCGCGGCGGGTTCTGGGGCGTCGTCGCCGACTTCGAGGGCGCGGTGCGCTGCGTGCGCTTCGCCGACGTGCGCCCCGCGCCGCCCGGCGGCCCGGCCGCCCTGCGGCGGGGCGCGTGGAGCGGCCCGCCGCCGGGATCCTGGCGCAGCAGTCTCGACCAGGCGGCCTACCTCGCGGGGGTGGCCGCCATCCGGGAGCGGATCGCCGCCGGCGACGTCTACGAGGTGAACCTCTGCCGGGTGCTGTCGGCACCCCTGCCGTTCCCGGGGGGCGGCGCGCCCTCGGCGAGCGGGGCGGCGGGCGGGGGAGATCCGGCGGGGCTGGCGGCCATCCTGGCCGCCGGCAATCCGGCGCCGTACGCCGTCGTGCTGGACGTGCCCGAGGCGGGCCTGCGTGTCGTCGGAGCCTCGCCGGAGCTGTTCCTCGAGCGCGCGGGCGACGTCGTCCGGTCCAGCCCGATCAAGGGAACCGGGCGGACGGAGCGGGACCTGGGGGACAAGGACGTCGCCGAGAACATCATGATCGTCGACCTGGTACGCAATGATCTCGGTCGGGTGGCGCGGCCGGGCAGCGTCACCGTACCAGCGCTGTGCGCGGTCGAGGAGCATCCGGGGCTGGTCCACCTGGTCTCGACCGTGCGGGCCAGGCTGCGGCCCGGCGTGGGCTGGGCGGAACTGCTGGCGGCGGCGAGCCCGGCCGGTTCGGTGTCGGGCGCGCCGAAGTCGAGCGCGCTGCGCGTCATCCGGGAGCTGGAGCCGGTGGCCCGCGGCCCCTACTGCGGGGGCATCGGCTGGGTGGACGCCGACCGTCGCCGCGGCTGGCTGTCCGTCGGCATCCGGACGTTCTGGTTCGGGGATGGCCGGCTGCACTTCGGCACCGGCGCCGCCATCACCTGGGGCAGTGATCCCCTGGACGAATGGCAGGAGACCGAGCTCAAGGCCCGCCGTCTCGTGGGGCTGGCGAGCGGCGCGGCCGGCTGACCGCGGGCCCTGGCTCCGGCCCGGACCGCGACGACATGGCGGCGGGGGCTGCCACGGTGCGGGCCGCGGCGGTGACCGGCGTGAAGGCCCGCAGACGACGACCCGCCCGGCCGGATGTCACCGGCCAGGCGGGTGGGTGCTCGTCGTGCGAATGGGTGCGACCGCAAGAGATGCGAGTTGGGGCAGCGTCTCCCCTGTCGAGTGCCCGCACCGGCTCGCCGGGATCGGGCAGTGCTCCCGGCCCCGGTGAGATCACCGCTCGGGACCGCCCCAGATCAACAGGGCGAGCTCCGCGTCAAGATCGATGATGTCGCTCTCACCACCGAGCGGGACCGCGGAGTAGGTGCGCCGCAGGAAGGCCAGGACCTCGGAGCGCGGCATCTCGAACAGCGCGTGCCCCGACGGGCTCGACAGCGACAGGCAGACGATCCGCCCGCCGGACTGGGCGGCCGGCCAGACCTGAACATCGCCATCGCCGGCCGGGCGGCGCACGCCGTCGCTCAGCAGCTGTCGCGCGAAGGTCCACTCGACGACCTCGTCCGCCCCCGTACGGAACCCGATGCTGATGGCGTAGGGGTCGGCCGGCTCGTACCGGACCGTCGCGGCGACCGGCACGGGCGCGCCGCCGGGGACGACGAGGCGAAGGGCAAGTTCGGCGGTGATCGAATCGTGACGAATAGTCATCGGGCGGCCTCTCATGGTGCGTGGTGCGGGCGAGCACCCGTGTAACGGGATAGTTCCCTCTCCGAGTCCCGTTGGAAACAAGATTATGCCAAGACAACATCCGTTACGGCGGCTTGGGCGAGTTGCCCGGCCCGGAAGGGTGAACCTTTCCCGGGTAGAGCGCGAAACGGTTGCACTACGGACAGCTCTCCACCGCTGGGCGGAAGAGTGATTACTGTGCGTAGCGTCCGAGCGTCCCCCCGAGAGCTGGGCCAACCTGCCGAGGCCGTGCCACCTTGAGCCTTCCCCGTCCGGGTGGTTCTCAACCTTGGCCAGTCATGGCGAACCCGGCGCAGTCCGCCCACCGGGCGGGACGGCAGACATCGCCGCATCCGTCCGCCGAGACCCCCCTGCGGGCCGATGTACGCGGCCGTGTAAGGTGGTGTCACCACCCGCGAGGGCCGGTGACGCAGGGGCGTATAGCTCAGGGGTAGAGCGCTGCCTTCACACGGCAGAGGTCCGTGGTTCGAAACCACGTACGCCCACACGATCTGACTCTTCATGCTGCGGTCCCGCTGTCGGCGAGAGGCCTTGCCGGGGAGCCCGCGCGATGCGCCGACTCTGTGCAGCGGCCCCTCGGAATCCCCGGATACGCCGAGGTGAGGTGGGTTGGGGGAGGTCGGGGGCGTGGGTGGGTCCTGCGGTCCGGAGGCCTGGGTGAGGGTCAGGCAGGCCGTCCTTGGTTCATGGTTGCTCCTCCGGCGGATCGGCGCGACTGATCTGCCGCGGATTCCCCTTTGGTGGCGGTCGGCGCAGTCCTGACCTGTGGCCTGGCAGGTGGGGCCGGGGTGGGGTGTACGGCGCGCTCGGACCCGGGCGGCGGTCGGAACCCGGGCGGCGGTCGCCAGCGTGGCCTGCATATATAGCGCGATTCGGACAGATCTGCCAGCCGTCGGCCGGCCGCGAGGCTGGGGGAGAGGTGGCCCGCACCCCCACTTTGGTGCCATGGCGGTGGGGGCGTTCGTCGGCGGGCGCGCGGACGGGGCTCCCGCGCGATCGCGGGAGCCGGCCGCTCGGTGGTCACGAGGTGTGACGGCCGGCGGGTCGGCGGCGAGGCCCGCGGGCGCCACGGAGGGCGATGGCGCGGTCGGTCGGCGGGTGTCGGAATCGGCGCGGGACTGTCGGGGAACCTTCAGGTGGTCCGGGTCCGGACGATCGGCGGGACCCGGACCGCCCGGGCCGGCGCGCCGGACGCCGGCAGTGGCCTTCTCCGATGGGGCGACTGATGTTTCTCGCGGGTGTCGCCCGGGAGGGTCGTGATGGTCGCGGCGTCGAGCCGTCGTTATTGCGGCGAGCGTTGCGGCGGCGGTTGGCCCGTCGTGGATCGGCATCGTCGTGCGCCCCGCTCTTTCGGTGAGGTGGTTGGTGGGTCCGTGGGTTCACGCGGCACCCGCCGGGTGTCGGGTCCGGTTATTTCCGGGTGGCATGAGGGACGCCCTGTACAGATCGGCTCGCCGCTCGCTAAGCTGATCGTGCAGGGCGTTACGGTCCGGGCAGTTCAACGGCGCAACAGTCCAGCGGTGATGCGATCCGGCGCGCGGTCGGCCATTGTGGCCGACCAATGTGCTGGCACGGCCGCCGGGGCGCCGTGGTTCACGAACCCCGAGATAACCGAACACGCCATGTGGGGAGACTGGCGGCGACCCCCCCACGCCGTCAGTCTCCCCCTTCGTCTTCCTCCACGCACCCGCGCGGCCGGCCCGCCGCCCGCCGTCGCGGGCCGGCCCGTCAGCCCACATCCTGATAAATTGGCGGGACGGTGACCACCCTTCGAGGGGGATCGTTCGACGGGGCGGCGGGCGCGCTGCCGGTGCGGAGGTGGCGCGGGTGGCGCGAGCTGGGCAGTTCCGGGTCGCGGCCGCGGCGGCCGTCGCCGCTGGCACCCTGACCGACGTCGGTGCCGCCGAGGCGGCGCGGCGGTGAGCGCCGAGGTGTCACCAAGCGCGGAGGACTCACCCGCGGTCGAGGTCTCGCCGGGCGGAGTATCCCTGGAGGAGCAGGCCGGCGTCGGCGGCCCGGACTCGTTCCAACGCCTCTACACGCCGCACCGGCTGGCCTACGTCAAGGGCGAAGGACGCGGCCGGGACGACGAGTGCCCCTTCTGCTCCATTGTCGGGATGTCCGACGAGGACGGCCTCGTGGTAGCCCGTGGGAAAGCCGTCTACGCGGTCCTCAACCTCTATCCCTACAATGCCGGCCATCTCCTCGTCGTGCCCTATCGCCATGTCGCCGACTACGCGGACCTGGAAGCCGGGGAAATCGTCGAAATGGCCTTCTTCGTGCGGCGCGCTCTGCGTGTCCTGCGTGCGGCCAGCGGCGCCCACGGTTTCAACACCGGTATGAACCTCGGCCACGTCGCGGGCGCCGGGATCGCCTCCCACGTGCACCAGCACGTCGTTCCCCGCTGGGGTGGCGACACGAACTTCATGCCCGTGGTCGGCGTGACCCGGGTGCTGCCCGCGCTGCTCGGGCAGACCCGCCAGCTGCTCGCCGAGGCCTGGGCCGACACCGCTCCCGACGAGTAGCCGACCCGGCCACCGGCTGGTCGGGCGGCCGGGACCCCGGATGGTCAGGCGGGCAGCGCGTCGGCGAGCTGGCGGGGCATCGGCTCGTAGCCGTGCGGCTCGCGGTGGAAGCTGCCGGTGCCGCGGCTCAGCGCGCGCAGCTCCAGGACATAGCGGGACATCTCGCTCTCCGGCACCTCGGCGTGCACGACGGTGCGCGCCATCGCGCCCGAGCCACCGCCGCCGTTGCCGAGGCCGCCGGCGGCGGCCTGCGCAACCGGCGCGGGCTCCAGCCCGACGACCCGGCCGCGGCGGGTCGACAGGTCGCCCATCACCGCGCCGACGTACTCGTCCGGAACACACACGTCGACGGCCAGCACCGGTTCGAGCACGACCACACCGCCGGCGCGCAGCGCGTCGCGCAACGCCAGGCCGCCGGCGATCTGGAAGGCGACATCCGACGAGTCGACGCTGTGCGCCTTGCCGTCGACCAGCCGCACTCGCAGGTCGGTGAGGGGGTGACCGGCCCGGACGCCCTGGGCCATCTGCGCCCGGATGCCCTTCTCCACCGACGGGATGAACGCGCGCGGGATCGCCCCGCCGACGACCTCGTCGACGAACTCGAACCCGCCGCCCGGCGGCAGCGGCTCCACCTCGATCTGGCAGACGGCGTACTGGCCGTGCCCGCCCGACTGCTTGACCTGGCGGCCCAGGCCGCGGGCCGGGCCGCGCAGCGTCTCCCGCAGCGGGACGACGGTGGGAACCCGGTCCACGGCGGCGCCGTACCGGTTCGCGAGCCGGTCGAGCACCGCCTCGGCGTGCGCCTCACCCATGCTCCACAGGACGAGCTGGGCGGTCTGCGGGTCCTGCGCGACGCGCAGGGTGGGGTCCTCGACCGCGAGCCGGGCCAGCGCCGTGGACAGGCGGTCCTCGTCGGCGTGGCCATGCGCGCGGATGGCCACCGGCAGCAGCGGCTCGGGCATGGTCCACGCGGGCAGGTGGCACGGGTCGTCCAGGCTGGACAGGGTGTCGCCGGTCTCCGCGGTGCCGAGCTTCGTCACCACGCAGATGCCGCCGGCCGGGCAGTCCGTCACGCTGTGCAGGGACGCGCCGTGGGGGCGCGACAGCGCGCCGACCCGCTCGGTGTCCTCGTGGTCGGCGTGCCCGACCGCGACCCGGCCGTGCCCGCTGACCTTGACCAGGTCGTCCGGTCGCAGCGTCCCGCTGAAGACCCGCACGACGGACATCCGCCCGACGTAGGGGTCGGTGGTCGTGCGCACGACCTCGGCGACGAGCCCTCCGTCGGGGTCGCCGGTGGCGGGCGCGCGCACCGAGCCGTCCGGGCGGGTCAGCGTCGGGAGGGGATGTTCCGCGGGGGCGGGGAAGCCGCGGGCGATCAGATCGAGCAGTTCCCGGGAGCCGAAGCCGCCGGCGCCCGCCGCGCCGCGGCCGGCCGCAGGCAGCTGGCCGACCGGCAGCACCGGGAAGAACGTGCCGCGGGCCACGGCCTTCTCCAGGTCGGCCAGCAGCCGGTCGGGGTCCGGGTCCGCCCCGGACAGGTAGTCGTCGAGCAGGATCTCGTCCTCGCTCTCGGCGATGATGCCCTCGACGAGGGCGGCCCGCCCCGGGGCGCGGCGCGCCTCGTCCGCCGTCCGGTCGAGCTCATGGCGGCCGGTCGGGCCGTACTCGACGATGCGGCCGGTCAGCAGGCCGGTCAGCCGGATCCGGCCGTCGCTCGAGCGGGTGGGCAGCCAGGCGGGCACCACACCGGGCCCGAACGCGTCCCGGCAGGCGCGCAGCGCGGCGGTGAAATCGCCGCGGACGTGGTCGAGATGGGTGATCGCGAGGGCGCGGGGCATGCCGACCTCGGCGCACTCCGCCCACAGCATGCCGGTCGCGCCGTCCACGCCGTCGACGGCGCTGACGACGAACAGCGCGGCGTCGGCGGCCCGCAGGCCCGCGCGTAGCTCACCGACGAAGTCGGGATGCCCGGGGGTGTCGAGCAGGTTGACGGTGAGCCCGTCGTGGCTGACCGAGCACAGGGTGAGGCCGGTCGAGCGGGTCGGGCGGTGCTCGGGTTCGGCGTGCCCGACGTAGCTGGTGGGTGCCGGCTGATGGTCGTCGTTCTGGCGCTCCGGGGGTCCGGCGGTGGCCAGCAGCCGGTCCACCAGCGCCGTCTTGCCGGCGCCGGTGTGCCCCACCAGAACGACGTTGCGTACTTCACACGCGCGTGTCGACATCCCGCCTCCTAGATCGACAGTTCTCCTCCCGTCCGTATCGGCAGGGTCCTCCCCTGTGACGTGGAGCACAAGCCCGTGGGGGAGCGTGGTCGGGAATGCACCGATCGTGGCGGCGGTACTGTGAAGACCGCCCGAAGCCGGGCACACGCGGGACGACGGGACGGACATGCTCGCTAGCAAGGCACGACCGCAGATCCAGAAGGTGCTCGACCCGGTGAGCCAGTGGGCCGCCCGGTCGTCGGTGTCGCCGGACGTGGTGACGATCATCGGCACCGTGGGGGTCGCCGGGGCCGCGCTGGGCTTCTTCACCCGGGGGGTGTTCTTCCTCGGTACGGTCGTGATCACCCTGTTCGTCTTCTCCGACCTGATCGACGGGGTGATCGCCCGGGCTCGGGGCATCTCGTCGAAGTGGGGCGCGTTCCTCGACTCCACCTCGGACCGGGTCGGCGACAGCGCGATCTTCGGCTCCCTGGTGATCTGGTATGCGGGCGACGGCGACTCGATACCCCTGGTGGTCGCGGCGCTGATCTGCCTGGTGGCGGGCTCGATCACGTCGTACGTCAAGGCGCGCGCCGAGGGGCTCGGGTTCAGCTGCAACGTCGGGTTCGCCGAACGCGGGGAGCGGCTGCTCATCCTGCTGGTCGCCGCCGGGCTGTACGGCCTGGGTGTGCCGTACCTGCTGCCCGCCGCGCTGTGGTTCCTCGTCGGTGCCACGACGCTGACGGTGGTGCAGCGGGTCGTGCACGTGTACCGGCAGTGGTACCGGGCCGGTGATCCGCCGGCCTCGACGGCGGCGCCGACGGTGCCGCCGGGCTCGGTCGTCCCGCCGGGCACGCCCATTCCGCCGGGTTCGCCGCTGCCGCCCGGCTCGGCGTTCGTCGCCGGTGACCCCGCGGCGGCCGCCTCCAGCCGTGCGCTGTGAGGCGCGTGCCGGCGAGCCCGCCGGCGCCGCCCACCGGCCCGCCGGTCGGGTGAGGCGCGGCCCCTCGTCGCGATGGCCGTGACCGCGGGGCGCCTCGTCCGTGGGCGGCCGCGCGCGGCGGACCTGACCGACCTCGCCTACGCCGCGGGGTGGCGGGGCGTGCGGGCGCTGCCCGAGCCGCTGGCCGCCGCGGCGTTCCGACTCGGCGCCGACCTGGCGCTGCGTCGCGACGGGCGCGGGGTGCGCCGGCTGCGTGCGAACCTGGCCCGGGTCGCCCCCGCCGGCACCGACCTCGACCGGCTGACCCGGGCGGCCATGCGCTCCTACGCACGGTACTGGCTGGAGGTCTTCCGCCTGCGCGAGCTGGGCGAGGATCGGATCGTCGGGCGCATGCGCCTGCTCGACGAGCACCTGTTGCGCCAGTCCCACGCCCGCGGCGGGGGAACGATCCTCGCCCTGCCGCACATGGGGAACTGGGAACAGGCCGGTGCGTGGCTGGCGGCGACCGGCATTCCGTTCACGACGGTCGCCGAGCGGCTGCGCCCGGAGTCGCTGTTCGAGCGGTTCGTCGCGTTTCGCACCGCGCTCGGGATGGAGGTCATCCCGCTGACCGGCGGTGAGAGCCCGCCGTTCGACCTGCTGCGCGAGCGGCTGCGGGGCGGGGGGACGCTGTGTCTGCTCGCGGATCGGGACCTGTCCCGGTCCGGGGTGCCCGTCGAGTTTTTCGGCGCCACCGCGCGGATGCCCGGCGGCCCGGCCGCGCTGGCGCTCGCCACCGGGGCGACCCTGCTGCCCGTCACACTGTGGTTCGACCGCGACGGCTGGAGCGGGCGGATCCATCCGGCCGTGCCGCCCAGCGACGTGGCCACGATGACCCAGAGTCTGGCCGACGCGTTCGCCGCCGGCATCGCCGCGCATCCGGCCGACTGGCACATGCTCCAGCGCGTCTGGCGTGACGATCCATGAGCCACCAGGGCCGCGGCGGTGGCCGGGCGTCGGTGGCCCCGTGAAGATCGGCCTCGCCTGCCCGTACACCTGGGACGTGCCCGGCGGTGTCCAGGTGCACGTCCGTGACCTCGCCGAGACGCTGATCGCGGCGGGGCACGAGGTGTCCGTCATCACTCCGGTCGACGACGAGCGGACGCTGCCCGCGTACGCGGTCGATGCCGGCCGGGCGCTGCCGGTGCGGTACAACGGTTCGGTCGCCCGGCTGCTGATGGGCCCGGTCTCCGCGGCCCGGGTCCGGCGGTGGTTGCGCGAGCACGACTTCGACGTCCTGCACGCGCACGAGCCCAGCGCCCCCAGCATCGGCCTGCTGGCCTGCATGCTCGCCGACGGGCCGATCGTCGCGACCTTCCACACGGCCAATCCGCGCTCGCGGTTCCTGGTCGCCGCGCAGGGGGCGCTGCAGCCGTCGTTCGAGAAGCTGCGGGCCCGCATCGCCGTGTCCGAGGCGGCCCGGCGCACGCTCGTCGAGCATCTCGGCGCCGACGCGATCCTCATTCCCAACGGTGTTGCCGTCGACGGCTTCGCCGACGCCCAGCCGCTGCCCGGCTACGGCGACGGCCGGCCCACCGTCGTCTTC
The DNA here is from genome assembly GCF_059816245.1 of Frankia sp. RB5. NCBI lineage: Bacteria > Bacillati > Actinomycetota > Actinomycetes > Frankiales > Frankiaceae > Frankia > Frankia sp. RB5. Next base: position 59,195 of record NZ_JCBATA010000007.1, on the reverse strand, counting down.
CTCGGCCGCATCGACGAGCCGCGCAAGGGGCTCGACGTGCTGCTCGCAGCGATGCCGGCGCTGCTGGCCAGGATCCCCGACGCCCGGCTGCTGGTGGCCGGACCCGGGGACGCGGCGGGGCTGCGGGCACGACTCGAACCGGACCTGCGCACCCGCGTCGACCTGGTGGGCCTCGTCTCCGACGCCGACAAGCCGCGGGTGTTCGCCTCCGGGCAGGCGTACTGCGCCCCGAACACCGGCCAGGAGAGCTTCGGCATCGTGCTGCTGGAGGCGATGGCGGCGGGAACGCCGGTGGTCGCCAGCGACATCGACGCGTTCCGGCGGGTGCTGGACGACGGCCGCGCCGGGCGGCTGTTCGACGTCGGCGACCCAGGCCGGCTCGCGGCCGTGCTCGCCGAGGTGCTCACCGACCCGGAGGCGGCCGCCGAGCTGGTGCGTCGTGGGCGTGGCGTCGTCGAGACCTACGACTGGCGCACGATCGCCGAGCGCATCGTCGACATCTACCAGATGGTCTCCGGGGACCGGCAGGTCTCGGTGGCCGCGAGCTGACCGCCCGGGCCGGTGAGCCCTGCGCCGGGACCGGCGCAAGGTCACAATCGGCCGTTGGTTACGCTGCGTGGGATGAGTGTCCTCGTGGTGGTGGTCGCCCTCGTGGTGGCGGTCGCGACCTATCTGACCTGGCTGGCGCTGCGACTGGACCGGCTCGCCGCCCGGGTGGCGGACGCCCGTGGTGGCCTGGTGGCCCAGCTCGTGGCCCGTGCGGCCGCGGCCGGTGATCTTGCCGAGCGCTGCGCGCTCGACGATCTGGCGGCGAGCGCCCGCCGGGCGCGGGCGGTCTACCCGCCGCTGCTCGCCGGCGCCGCCCTCGACGGCGGCGTCGAACTTGTCGAGAACGCGCTGAGCCGGTCCCTGCGCTCGGCGGAGGTCGCGGCCGCCGGCCAGCGGTTCCCGGCCGAGCTGCACGCGGTGGACTCCGGGGCGGCCCGGGTGGCCCTCGCCCGCCAGTTCCACAACGACGCGGTGCGCGACCTGCGGGCCCTGTCCGGTCGTCGCCTGATCCGGGTGCTGCACCTGTCCGGTCGCCGCCCGGCGCCCGGCTACTTCGAGATCGACGACGCGCTGCCAGTGCGCGACGACGCGGCGGCCGCCCACGGCGAGCCCTTCGATCACGGCGAGCCCTTCGATCACGGCGAGCCCTTCGATCACGGCGACCGTCCCGGCCTGGCCTCCTAGCCCGCGCGAGCGTCCCCGCCCGCGCGGGGGCGGATCCGCGCCCGCCCGGTCGGGCCGGGGTGCGCCGTACGATGGGGTACCGACCCACCCGCACGGGAATCACCAGGCCGGGTATTCGTCATGCAGGCTGGCCCGGACAGGGCGGCGCGCCTGCGGGCGGTGCCCTGTCGTCCGTGGAGCCCGACTGGAGCGAAAAGAGACGGCACATCATGTCCGAGGCCCAGACCGCCTCCACCGCCGGCACGGCGGCTGACACCGCCGGGCAGGCCGACTCCGCCCGGCAGGCCGGCACCGCCCGCGTCAAGCGCGGCATGGCGGAGATGCTCAAGGGCGGCGTGATCATGGATGTGGTCAACGCCGAGCAGGCGCGGATCGCCGAGGACGCCGGCGCCGTCGCGGTGATGGCGCTGGAGCGGGTGCCCGCCGACATCCGCGCCCAGGGCGGCGTCGCCCGGATGAGCGATCCCGACATGATCTCCGAGATCATCGGGGCGGTGTCCATCCCGGTCATGGCGAAGGCGCGCATCGGCCACTTCGTCGAGGCCCAGGTGCTGCAGGCGCTGGGCGTCGACTACGTGGACGAGTCAGAGGTGCTCACCCCGGCCGACCCGCACCACCACATCGACAAGTGGTCGTTCACGGTGCCCTTCGTCTGCGGGGCGACCAACCTGGGTGAGGCCCTGCGGCGGATCGCCGAGGGTGCGGCGATGATCCGGTCCAAGGGCGAGGCGGGCACCGGCGAGGTGTCCAACGCGGTCGTGCACATGCGGACCATCCGCGCCGAGATCGGCCGCCTGTCCACGCTGCCGACCGAGGAGCTCTACGCGGCGGCGAAGGAGCTGCGCGCGCCGGTCGAGCTGGTCGCCGAGGTGGCCCGGCTCGGGCGGCTGCCCGTCGTGCTGTTCACCGCCGGCGGCATCGCCACCCCGGCGGACGCGGCGCTGATGATGCAGCTCGGCGCGGACGGCGTGTTCGTCGGCTCCGGCATCTTCAAGTCGGGCGACCCGGCGCGGCGCGCCCGCGCCATCGTCGAGGCCACGACGATGTTCAATGACCCGGACGTCCTGGTGAAGGTCTCGCGCGGGCTCGGCGAGGCGATGGTCGGCATCAACGTCTCCGAGCTGCCGCCGTCGGCGCGCTACGCCGACCGCGGCTGGTGAGCGGTCCGCGGATCGGCATCCTCGCCCTGCAGGGGGACGTGCGCGAGCACGCCCGGGCGCTCACCGACGCCGGGGCTGTCCCGGTGGCGGTGCGCCGGGAGTCGGAGCTCGCCGAGGTGGACGGGCTCGTCCTGCCCGGCGGCGAGTCGACGACGATCGGCCGGCTGCTGCGGGTGTTCGAGCTGCTGGACCCGCTGCGGGCGAAGGTCGCGGCGGGCTTGCCCGTGTTCGGTTCGTGTGCTGGCATGATCCTGCTTGCGCGGGACGTCGTGGACGGCCGGCCGGATCAGCCACTGATCGGCGGGCTCGACATGGTCGTCCGGCGCAACGCCTTCGGCCGGCAGGTCGACTCGTTCGAGGCGGATCTCGACGTCGTCGGCGTGCCGGGACCGCCTGTGCACGCGGTCTTCATCCGGGCACCATGGGTAGAAAAGGCGGGCGGCGCGGTCGAGGTGCTGGCACGTGTCGCCGAAGCGCCGGTGGCGGTCCGCCAGGGATCGCTGCTGGCCACCGCGTTCCATCCCGAGCTGACCGGTGACTTCCGGGTCCATCGGCTTTTCGTCGACGTCGTGCGATCGTCCGGGTTCGGTCGGTGATCGCAGGTAAGAGGGGCAGGACATGAGCGGTCACTCCAAGTGGGCGACCACGAAGCACAAGAAGGCGGTCATCGACGCCCGGCGAGGCAAGCTGTTCGCCAAGCTGATCAAGACGGTCGAGGTGGCCGCCAAGACCGGCGGCGGGGACCCGGCGGGCAACCCGACGCTCGCCGACGCCATCGCCAAGGCGAAGTCGCAGTCGGTGCCGAACGACAACATCGAGCGGGCGGTCAAGCGCGGCTCCGGCGAGCTCGCCGGCGGCGCGACCTACGAGTCGATCACCTACGAGGCCTACGGGCCGAGCGGGGTGGCGATCCTCGTCGAGTGCCTGACCGACAACCGCAACCGCGCGGCCTCCGACGTCCGGGTGGCGATCACCCGCAACGGCGGGACGGTGGCCGACCCCGGTTCGGTGTCGTACCTGTTCAACCGCAAGGGCGTGGTGCTGGTCACCAAGACCGACGGGCTGAGCGAGGACGACGTGCTGCTCGGTGTGCTTGACGCCGGGGCCGAGGAGGTCAACGACCTCGGGGACGCCTTCGAGGTGATCTCCGAGGCGACCGACCTGCACGCCGTGCGGGTCGCGGCCACCGACGCCGGGCTCGAGGTCGGCTCCGCGGACATCTCCTGGCTGCCGAGCGTCAGCGTGTCGCTGGACGCCGAGCCCGCCGCCAAGGTGCTCAAGCTGGTCGAGGCGGTCGAGGATCTCGACGACGTCCAGAACGTCTGGTTCAACGGCGACATCTCCGACGACGTCATGGAGCTCGTCACCAGCTGAGCGGCCGGCGGCCGTCCCGGAGCGATCTGTTGGGCGTGTCGTGGATGTCCGGTTGCGCGGCGCGATCTACCATCGAACGGATGTTCTTGGGGTCGCGATGCTCCCGGGCCGCGAGGTCCTGGGCGGCGGGGTCGGGAGGATGGATGCGGGTGCTGGGCGTCGATCCGGGGCTGACCCGGTGCGGGCTGGGCGTCATCGACGGTGCCCTGGGCATGCGGGCCAGCCTGGTCGAGGTGGGAGTGGTGCGCACACCGGCCGGCGTCGAGGTGCCGGAGCGGCTGCGTGCCATCGCGGACGGCATCGACGCCTGGCTGGACCGCACCCGCCCCGAGGCCGTCGCCGTGGAGAAGGTCTTCAGCCAGGCCAACGTGCGCACGGTCATGGGCACGGCGCAGGCCGGCGCGGTGGCGATCACGCTGGCCGCCCGCCGCGGCCTGCCGGTCGGTCTCTACACCCCCAGCGAGGTCAAGGCGGCGGTCACCGGCAGCGGCCGGGCGGACAAGGCCCAGGTCGGCTTCATGATCAGCAAGCTGCTCGGGCTGAGTGAGGTCCCGCGGCCGGCCGACGCGGCGGACGCGCTGGCGCTGGCTCTGTGCCACCTGTGGCGGGGCCCCGCGCTGGCCCGGATGCGCGCGGCGGCCGGTGGCGGCGCGGCGCCGGGCACCCGTGCGGCTGGCGCGGCGCGCATCCTGCCGGGTGGCGCGGGCAGCGGGGTGGCCGGGTGATCGCGTCGGTGTCCGGCACGGTGGCGGCGCTCGGCCCGCTGTCCGCCGTCGTCGAGGTGGGCGGGGTCGGCCTGCTGATCCAGTGCACCCCCTCGACGCTGGCGGGGCTGCGGGTGGGGGAGCCGGCGGCCCTCGCCACCACCCTCGTCGTGCGCGAGACCGAGCTGACCCTCTACGGGTTCGTCGACGCCGACGCCCGGGACGTCTTCGAGAGCCTGCAGTCCGCCGCCGGGGTGGGGCCCAAGCTCGCTCAGGCCGTCCTCGGCGTGCTCGACCCCGACGCGGTCCGCCGGGCCGTGGCCGAGGAGGACCTGGGCCTGCTCACCCGCGTTCCCGGGATCGGGCGCAAGGGCGCCCAGCGGATCGTGCTGGACCTGCGTGACCGGCTCGGCCCGCCGCGCGGCGGGGCCGTCGTGCCCGGCCCGCGCGGGTCCGCCTCGGCGGCGGCCGCCGTGCCCGGCGCCCCCGCCGGCGTCGGTGACGCGGTGCGGGAGGCGCTGGCCGGTCTCGGCTACTCCGCCCGCGAGGCCGAGGACGCGGTGGGTCGGGCCCTCGCCGCGCTCGCGGCGCCCGCGCCCGAGCAGGGCGGTGCGGGAGCCGCCGGCGGAGATCCCGCGGGTACGGGCGGTCCCGCGGGCACGGGTGCTGCCGTGGGCACTGGCGCCGCCGTGGGCACTGGGAGCGATCCCGGTGGCGCCGCTCCCGACGCCGCGACGCTGCTGAGGGCCGCCTTGGCCGTGCTGCGGCGATGACGGTCCCGTCGGCGCGCCGCCGCGGGGGAGGGCGGGCGTGAGCGAGCAGGGGCTGGTCTCAGCGGCCGCGAACGCGGAGGAGCGGGCGTTCGAGGCCGGGCTGCGGCCGCGCACGCTCGCCGAGTTCGTCGGCCAGCGCAAGGTCCGCGAACAGCTGTCGATCATGCTGGAGGGTGCGAGGGGCCGCGGGCGCCCGCCGGACCACGTGCTGCTCTCCGGCCCGCCGGGCCTCGGCAAGACCAGCCTCGCCATGATCATAGCGCAGGAGCTGGAGGTCCCGCTGCGGATGACCAGCGGCCCGGCGATCGAGCGCGCCGGTGACCTCGTCGCGATCCTGACCGCGCTGTCCCCCGGCGAGGTGTTGTTCCTCGACGAGATCCATCGCATCGCCCGTCCCGCCGAGGAACTGCTCTACTCGGCGATGGAGGACTTCCGCGTCGACGTGATCCTCGGCAAGGGCCCGGGTGCGACGGCGATCCCGCTGGAGGTCGCCCCGTTCACCCTCGTCGGCGCGACGACCCGGTCGGGGCTGCTCACCGGCCCGCTGCGAGACCGCTTCGGCTTCACCGCCCACCTGGACTTCTACGACCCCGACGAGCTGACCCGGGTGCTCACCCGCTCCGCCGGCCTGCTCGGCGTCCCCCTCACCGAGCACGGCGCGGTCGAGGTCGCCGGGCGCTCCCGCGGCACCCCGCGCATCGCCAACCGGCTGCTGCGCCGCGTGCGCGACTACGCCGAGGTGCGTGCCGATGGGGTGGTCACCCGCGAGACCGCCGCCGCGGCCCTGCGCGTCTATGACGTCGACGTTCTGGGCCTCGACCGGCTCGACCGCGCCGTGCTGGAGGCCCTGGTGCGCCGGTTCGGCGGTGGCCCGGTGGGGCTCACCACGCTCGCCGTGTCGGTGGGGGAGGAACCGGAGACGGTGGAGGACGTGGCCGAGCCGTTCCTGCTGCGGGCGGGCCTGCTGATCCGCACCTCCCGCGGCCGGGTGGCCACCCCGGCGGCCTTCACACACCTCGGCGTCGAGCCCGTCGTCGAACCACTCGGGCGCAGCCAGGCCGCGCTGTTCCCGGACGGCGGCCAGTCCGCGCAGGGGGCGGACTTCCCGTAGGTGGGAAGCGGGTGCGGGGACGGCGGCACCGTGTCGCGAACTCCGCGTGTGATGTCCGTGTTGTCGCCGAATTCGCGGCACGGGGGCCGCCGCAACGCCGTCGGAACGTAGCCGCGCCCCGCCGCTCCGACGCGCTTGAAGATCAAATCTCGCGACGCGCCCTGGAAGCCCCCGGGGTGCGGGCGCGTGCGGGTCAGCCGGGCGCGTGCCCGGCCGACGGCGGGCCGACGCGCCGCCACCCCAAACCCGGACAGTGTGGCCCTGCCCACCGGCGGCATCCGGTCGATACGTACGATCGCCGCAACACATCAGGAGGACAGGACGTGCACGGACTCGTAAGCGCGGCGACGGCGGCCAGCAACAACGGCGGCGGATCGATCGGTGGGTTCCTTATCCCGCTGATCCTCGTCCTCGCGGTGGTCTACATCTTCTCGATGCAGCGTCGCCGCACGAAGGCTCAGCAGGAGCAGGTGTCCAAGCTCGCTCCCGGCTCCCTGGTGATCACCACCGCCGGTCTCTACGCCACCGTCGTGGAGCTGGAGGAGGGCGACGTCCTGCTGGAGATCGCCCCCGACGTCGTCTGTCGGTTCACCCGCAGTGCCGTCGCTCGGGTGGTCAGCGCGCCGGACCAGGACGGCCAGGCGCACGGCGACGCCGCCCACGACGGCGACGAGCACGAGACCGACGAGCACGAGACCGACGAGCAGGGGGTTGGCGAGCAGGGGGATGGCGGGGACGAGGCCCCGGGCGCCGGGGCGGAGACCACCGCCGGCGAGTCCGGCAGGGCGGACGGCGCCGACGGCCCTACCCTGCGCAAGGACGTGGACGTGAGCCATCCCCCGCACAAGGAACATTGACCCGACGTGGACCTGTCGTCGCGTCACTGCCGGGGGCTCGGAACGTACCCTCGGTGACATTCGTTCGGGTACGTTGAGCACCGCCGCCGCGGGCAACGGTGAGGCGAACCAGCGCCGGTCTACCGGTGCGTAGGGAAGGGACTCGCACGTGGCACGCCGCTCGGCACGGGTTTCCGCGGGAAGCTCCGCCTGGACCCGGCTGGGGATCCTCACCGGGCTGTTGGCGATCCTCTACGGCCTGATGGCCATCACCGGCAACTGGACCCCCCGTCTCGGTCTCGACCTGCAAGGCGGGACGAGCGTGATCCTCACGCCCAAGGCCATCTCCGGCAGTTCCGTCGACTCGGGCGCGATCAACCAGGCGGTGGACATCATCCGCCAGCGAGTCGACGGGCTCGGTGTCGCGGAGTCCGAGGTCCACCGGACCGGCAACCAGATCGAGATCTCGGTTCCCGGCCGGGGCCGCAACGACGTGGTCGACCTCGTGGGCCAGACCGCCGAGCTGCGGTTCCGGGAGGTCTACCAGACGGCGGCGGCTACTCCCGCCCCGGCGCCGAAGCCGACCACCAGCGCGCCCGCGGCACCGACGCCGGCCGCGGGCGCGACGCCCACCCCCGGGGCCGGCACGAGCACCGGCGCCCCCGCCTCGCCCCGACCGTCGGCCTCGGCCAGCCCGTCGGCCTCCAACCGGCCCGCGGCGCTCGGCGACGGCTCCGGCCTCGTCGCCCAGCCGGTCGCGCTCGCCGCCGCCGGCGGCACCCACACGAGCGCCGCCGGCAGTGTCGTGACGGCCGCCTCGGTCGCGCCGGGGGCCGCCACGTCGTCGTCCCCGGCCGCGTCCGTCGCCCCCGTGGCCTCCACGGCCCCGGCCGCGCCCGCGGCGTCCGCCTCGCCGGCCCCGTCCACGACGGCGGCCGCCGGCGACGCCGGCACGCCGCCGGCCGACGCCGTCGCCCGGTACAACGCTCTGACCTGCGCGGCCTCCGACGTGCGCCAGGCGTCGGTGAGCACCGACCGGCCCACCGACTGGACCGCCGCCTGTGAGCGCAACGGGACGACCAAGTACCTGCTCATGCCCGCGTCCGTGGTCGGTACCGACGTGAAGACGGCCTCCGCCGGCCTGCAGGGTGGCGGCGGGACAACCAACATCAACACCGGCCAGTGGGTCGTCAACGTCGAGTTCACCGGCTCGGGGCAGAGCAAGTTCACCAAGCTGACCGAGCGGACCATCAACAAGCAGGTCGCGATCGTGCTCGACGGCGTGGTGCAGTCCGCGCCGGTGACCAACGAGCGCATCGCCGGATCGGCCCAGATCTCCGGCTCGTTCACGCAGTCCGACGCCGAGGACCTCGCCAACGTGCTGCGCTACGGCGCGCTGCCGCTCGCGTTCGAGCGTTCCCAGGCGGAGTCGATCTCGCCGACCCTGGGCCACGACTCGCTGCACGGCGGCCTGCTCGCCGGGGTCATCGGGCTGCTCCTCGTCGTCGCCTACTCGTTCCTGTACTACCGGGCACTCGGGATCGTGGTGGTGGCCTCGCTCGCGGTCTCCGCGGCGATCATCTACGCCTCGGTGGTGCTGCTCGGGGCCGCGATCGGCTTCACGCTGACGCTCGCCGGCATAGCCGGTCTGATCGTCTCGATCGGTGTCACCGCGGACTCGTTCGTCGTCTACTTCGAACGCATCAAGGACGAGGTGCGGTCCGGGCGGACGGCGCGGGCGTCCGCGGACCGGGCCTGGCCCTCGGCTCGACGCACGATGCTCTCGGCGGACACGGTGTCGTTCCTCGCCGCCGCGGTGCTGTACATCCTGTCGATCGGCTCGGTGCGCGGGTTCGCCTTCACCCTCGGCCTGTCGACGCTGAGTGACGTCCTGATCATGTTCATCTTCACCCGGCCGATGGTGGCGCTGCTGGTGCGGCGCAGGCTGTTCTCCACCAGCCGGTTCTCGGGCCTGAGTCCGACATCCGTCGGCGGGCGGGCCGCCCCCGCGCCGTCGGCCGCGCCCGGCCGGACCCGGCTGGCCAAGCGGCCGTCGCCGGCCGGGCAGAAGCGGGAGAGCTGACAGATGGCACTGCTCGCGCGGATCTACCGCAGCGACTTCCACGCCGACTTCGTCGGCCGCCGGCGGGTCTGGTACACGATGTCCGGCGTCATCATCGCGGTGTGCCTCGTCAGCATGATCTTCCGCGGCTTCTCCCTCGGCATCGAGTTCTCCGGCGGCGCGGTCTTCCAGCTTCCGAGCAACGGCGGCACGGTCGAGCAGGTCGACGAGACGCTGTCCAGCGTCGGGATCGACCCGGCCGACAGCGTCGTCCAGCAGCTGGAGACGTCGAAGCAGTTGCGCGTCCAGACCCGGACGCTGTCCGACCAGCAGACCGAAGCGCTGACGAACGCGCTGGCCAAGAAGTTCTCGGTGGCCAACCCGGATCGTGACATCGCCGTGTCGACGGTCGGCTCGTCGTGGGGCTCGACGATCACCAAAAAGGCGATCCAGGGCCTGGTCGTCTTCCTGATCCTGGTCGTGCTCTACCTGTCGATCAGGTTCGAGTGGAAGATGGCGCTGGCCGCGATGGCGGCACTCATCCACGACCTCGTCGTCACGATGGGCGTGTACTCGCTCGTCGGCTTCGAGGTGACGCCGTCGACGGTGATCGCCGTGCTGACCATTCTCGGCTTCTCGCTGTACGACACGGTGGTGGTGTTCGACCGCGTGCGCGAGAACACGGCGGGGATGGCGACCTCCACCAGGCGTACGTATGGCGAGGCGACGAACGACGCGCTCAACGAGACCCTGGTCCGCTCGCTCAACACCTCGCTGATCGCCCTCATCCCGGTGGCCTCGCTGCTGTTCGTCGGCGCTGGGCTGCTCGGGGCGGGCACACTGAAGGACCTCGCGCTCGCGCAGTTCGTCGGCATCGCCTCCGGTACCTACTCGTCGCTGTTCTTCGCCACGCCGCTGCTCGTCGACCTGCGGCGCCGTGACGAGGACGTGCGGGCCCTCGACGCGCGGGTCCTGCGAGAGCGGGCGCGGCGCGCGCGGACCGCCGCCACGGCGCAGCAGGAGGCTGCGGGGACGGTCCCGGCGACGGCGCCGCACACGGCGGTGGCGGTCGCGGACGGACCGGACGACGTCGACGATCCGCGCGACGGGCCCGGCCAGGGCTCGGGGCGGGAACCCGTGCCGGCCGGGGCGAACCTCGGCGGTGGTGTCCGACGGCCACCGCCGGCGGCCGCGGCCCGACGCGCCGGGGGTCGTAAACCCGGCCGGCGGGGGCGGCCGAGCGGTAAGAAACGTCGGTGAACCGGGCGCATCCCGGGTGCGGCCACGGCCGTTCCGGGCGCCCGGAGGAAGATTCTCCGGACTAGCCCGAAAGTGGGATGAGCAGGACGATGACGAGCATCGGCGAGGCGGCACCCGAGCGGTCCGCCACGAACGACGCGGCCGCCGACGTGTTGCGTGGCCACGTCCGGGACATCCAGGACTGGCCGCAGCCCGGAGTCGTGTTCAAGGACATCACCCCGCTGCTGTCGTCACCCGCCGCGTTCGGCGTGGTGATCGGCGCCTTCGCGGACGTGGCACGGGAGCGGGGCGCGACGACGATCGCGGGGATCGAGGCGCGCGGATTCCTGCTCGCCGCGCCCGTGGCCGACCGGGTCGGCGCCCGCCTGGTGCCGATCCGTAAGAAGGGCAAGCTGCCCGGCCCGACCCGCGGCGCCACCTACGACCTGGAGTACGGGACCGCCACCATCGAGATCCACGCCGACGCGGTGGGCCCGGGGGAGCGGGTGCTGCTGATCGACGACGTGCTCGCGACCGGCGGCACGGCCGCCGCGGCGCACGGCCTGCTCGCCGACGCCGGCGCCGACGTGGTCGGACTCGCCGTCCTCATGGAGCTGTCCTTCCTGGCCGGCCGGGAGCGTCTCGGCGCGGTCGATATCGTCACTCTTCTGACGATTTGATTCACTCTGGGCCTGGGCTGCGGAAGGCGGCCGGACGCGACGGCGTTAGGCTCGTTGTCTAGTCCCTACGCAGGAGCGGCCCGTGCCTGAGGCAGCCCCGGTGACCACCGGAGCGACGTCGCCCGCCGCCCCGACCAGGGAGTCGGGGTCGGCGGACGATGCCGCGCGCCCGGTTTCCACCGCTGCGAGCCGGGAGGCGTCGACGCCGGACGGCCGAGGCCTGGCGGCCACCCCACCCGCGGCTCCCGCGCGCGACGCCACCTCCGCGGCTCCCACGGCCAGCACCCCCGCCACCGCCACACCCGCCACACCCGGTGCCGACCTCGCCTCCGCGACCACCGCGGCGATGTCCGGGGACGACGGGTCGCCGGTGATTCCCCGGCTGGGGCATGAGTCGCCGCCGCTGCCGCGGCGCGTGCGCGGCCGGTTGTCCCGGCTGTCCACCCACCGGGCCACGCCGTCGTCCGCGCTCGATCCGGTTCTGCGCGGCCTGCTCGCGAACCACCCGCGGGCCGACATCACGCAGGTCCAGCGGGCCTTCGAGGTCGCCGACGCGGCCCACGCGGGCCAGGTGCGCTTCTCCGGCCACCTCTACATCACGCATCCGATCGCGGTGGCGAGCATCCTCGCGGATCTCGGCATGGACACGACGACGCTGTCGGCGGCGCTCCTGCACGACACGCTGGAGGAGACCTCCCTGACCCCGGAGGCGATCCGGGAGACCTTCGGGGACCAGATCGCGCTCATCGTCGACGCGGTCAGCAAGCTGAACCGGGTCAAGGTCGGCGAGGCGGCGCAGGCGGAGACGATCCGGCGGATGGTCGTGGCGATGGCCCGCGACCCCCGGGCGCTGGTCGTCAAGCTCGCCGACCGGCTGCACAACATGCGCACCCTGCGCTTCCTGCCCGAGCACAAGCAGGAGCGCAAGGCGCGCGAGACGCTGGAGGTGTACGCCCCGCTCGCGCACCGCCTCGGGATGAACTCGCTGAAGTGGGAGCTGGAGGACCTCGCCTTCGCGGCGCTGTACCCCAAGCGCTACGACGAGATCGTCCGGCTGGTGGCCGACCGTGCGCCCAGCCGAGACGTCTACCTCGCCGAGGTGATCGGGCAGGTGCAGTCCGGCCTGCGCGAGGCCCGGATCCGCGCGGTGGTCTCCGGTCGGCCGAAGCACTACTACTCGATCTACCAGAAGATGGTGGTGCGCGGCCGGTCGTTCGACGACATCTACGATCTGGTCGGCATCCGTGTCCTCGTCGACTCGGTGCGTGACTGTTACGCGACATTGGGTAATGTCCATGCGAACTGGAAGCCGATTCCTGGCCGGTTCAAGGACTACATCGCGATGCCCAAGTTCAACATGTACCAGTCGCTGCACACGACGGTCATCGGCCCGGAGGGCAAGCCGGTCGAGCTGCAGATCCGCACGCACGCCATGCACAACCGGGCCGAGTACGGCATCGCCGCCCACTGGAAGTACAAGGAGGACGGCGTCGGCGCCCGGTCGTCGGCCGGCGTCGCGGAAAGCTCGCGCGCCACCCGCCGCCGCGGCGGCGGCCCGGAACCGGACCTCACCAGCTGGCTGCGCCAGGTGCTGGACTGGCAGCGCGAGACGGCCGATCCCGGCGAGTTCCTCGACAGCCTGCGCTTCGCCGCCGAGACCGACGAGGTCTTCGTCTTCACCCCGAAGGGCGACGTCATCCCGCTGCCGGCGGGCTCCACCCCGGTCGACTTCGCCTACGCGGTGCACACCGACGTCGGCCACCACTGCGTGGGCGCGCGGATCAACGGCCGGATCGCGGCGCTGGACACCCCGCTCGACAACGGCGACGCCGTCGAGGTCTTCACCTCCCGGGCGCACTCGGCCGGGCCGAGCGGGGACTGGCTGATGTTCGTCCGCTCGTCGCGGGCGCGGGCGAAGATCCGCCAGTGGCACGCGCGCGAGCGGCGCGAGGACGCGATCGTCGCCGGGCGCGACGCGATCGGCCGGGCGATGCGCCGCCACGGGCTGCCGCTGTCCCGGCTGATGAGCGGCGACGCACTGCTCGGGCTCGCCAAGGACATGCGCTACGCCGACGTGGCCGCGCTCTACGCGGCGGTGGGGGAGAACCACGTCAGCGCCGCGTCGGTGGTCTCGAAGCTCCTGGTGAGCCTCGGCGGCCCGGAGGGCGCCGAGGAGGACGTCGGCGAGACCGAGCTGCCGATCCGCACGCTGCGCCGCTCCACCGGCGAGCCCGGCGTCCTCGTCACCGGGGCGCCGGACGTGTGGACGAAGCTCGCCCGCTGCTGCGCGCCGATGCCGGGCGACGAGATCGCGGGCTTCGTCACCCGGGGCAAGGGCGTGTCGGTCCACCGCAGCGACTGCGCGAACCTCACCGGTCTGCGCGGCGGGCCGCACGACCGGCTCGTCGACGTCGAGTGGGCGCCGTCGTCGGGATCGGTGTTCCTCGCCGTCATCCAGGTGGAGGCGCAGGACCGGACGAAACTGCTGTCGGACGTCACCCGGGTGCTGTCCGACCGGCATGTGAACATCCTGTCCGCGTCGGTGGCCACCACCCGCGACCAGGTCGCGGTCAGTCGCTTCACCTTCGAGATGGGGGACGCGAAGCATCTCGGGAACATCCTGAGTGCGGTGCGGTCGCTCGACGGGGTCTACGACTGTTTCCGCGTCACGTCGGGCGTATCGGTCTAGCGAGACACAAGGGGGCGCGCCATGGACGCAGATACCGTGGGTGCGGGCCTGCCCGCCGGTGGTGGGCTGTCCCCGGCGCTGTCGAGGGCGGACGCCGACGACCCGTCGCGCGCCCTGTCCGCGGCGCGGCAGGCAAGCGTCCGCCTGGCCCACCTGGCCCGGCGGATGGCGACGCCGCGGATGTCGCAGGTGCCGCCAGAGCTGCGGGGCATCGTCGAGGCCCACCGCGACGTCCACCCCCGCGCCGACCTCGCGACCCTGGTGCACGCCTACGGCGTCGCCGAGCGGCTGCACGCCGGCCAGATGCGTCGCAGCGGTGATCCGTACATCAGCCACCCGCTGGCCGTCAGCGAGGCCCTTGCCGAGCTCGGCGTCGACACCACCACCCTCGTCGCCGCGCTGCTGCACGACACGGTGGAGGACACCGGCTACTCCCTTGACGCCGTCACCGAGGAGTTCGGCGGCGAGGTCGCCAACCTCGTCGACGGCGTCACCAAGCTCGACAAGATGCGCTTCGGGGAAGCGGCCGAGGCCGAGACGCTGCGCAAGCTGATCGTCGCGCTCGCCCGGGACTACCGGGTGCTCGTCATCAAGATCGCCGACCGACTGCACAACATGCGCACGCTCGACTTCATGTCCCCGGCCAAGCAGGTGAAGATCTCCCGGGTCACGCTGGAGATCCTCGCCCCGCTGGCGCACCGGCTCGGGGTGAGCGTCATCAAGCGCGAGCTCGAGGACCGCGCCTTCGCCGTGCTGCATCCCGCCGAGCACGCCCGCATCGCCGCGATCGTCGACGAGTTCACCGCCGCCGAGCGTGAGAGCGACTCGGTCGGCGCCATGGTGACCCGGTTGCGCGGCGGGCTCGCCTCGGCGCGCATCGACGGCGAGGTCGCCGTCCGCGCCAGCCACCTGTTCTCGATCTACAAGCGGGCGCAGGAACGGGCCCGGCCGCCGCAGGACTACACCGACATCGTCCGGGTCCTCGTCCTCGTCGACGAGGTGACCGACTGCTACGCCGCGCTCGGCGTCATCCACGCACTGTGGCGACCCGTCCCGGGCCGGCTGCGCGACTTCGTCGCCACGCCGAAGTTCAACATGTACCAGTCGCTGCACACCACCGTCGTCGACGACGCCGGGCGCAGCATCGACATCCAGATCCGCACCCTTTCGATGCACCGGCTGGCCGAGACCGGCATCGTCGCCCGCCCGGTCGGGCCCGGCGCCGACGGTGCCCGGCTGGAGGGCCTGTCCTGGCTGCACAGCCTGCTGGACTGGCAGGAGGACACGGTCGACTCGGACGAGTTCCTCGAGTCGCTGTCCTCCGACCTGGAGTCCGACGAGGTGCTGGCCTTCACCCCCAAGGGGCGGATGATCGCGCTGCCGGCGAGGTCGTCACCGGTGGACGTCGCCTACGCGGTGCACACCGACATCGGCCACCGGGCCATCGGCGCGCGGGTCAACGGCCGGCTCGTGCCCCTGCACACCCGGCTCCGCAACGGCGACGTCGTCGAGATCCTCACCTCCAACCTGCCCGGAGCCGGCCCGTCGGAGGACTGGCTGCGTTTCGTGCGGACCTCTCGGGCACGGGTGCGCATCCGCCGCCGCCTCGCCCGCCAGCGCCGCGACGCGGCGAACGCCGCCATCCGCCAGGTCGGCGCCGACAGCGCGCCCGAGGGCGGTGTCGCGGCCGACGGCACCGCCGGCGAGGTCGCCGCCCAGCTCGCCGGCATCGACAGGTCGGCTGGCGGTGCCACCACCGGCACCGCGCCCCGCCCCGTCGCCGAGACCGCGACGGCGGCCGTCGACGGCACGACGGCGCACGGCACGACGGCGCACGGCACGCACGGCGAGGATGTCCGGGTCGGCGACGTCCCCGCCCACCCCACGGCCTCCGCCGCGGGTGTCGAGGACGCGCCCGCCGGTACCGCTGGGGTCGACAGCGCACTCGCGGCCGACCACGACCACGCCGCCGAGGACGAGGGGAACGCGGCCGGCCCGCCTGCCGGTGACCTGCCCGCCGCGGCCGCGGCCCGCGCCACGCCCGCGCCCCCCGCCGCTGCCGCGCCCACCGCGTGCGTCGCCACCGGACC
This sequence comes from Frankia sp. RB5, assembly GCF_059816245.1. Taxonomy (NCBI): domain Bacteria; kingdom Bacillati; phylum Actinomycetota; class Actinomycetes; order Frankiales; family Frankiaceae; genus Frankia; species Frankia sp. RB5. Next base: position 43,244 of record NZ_JCBATA010000007.1, on the reverse strand, counting down.
CGCTACTGAACCCGCCCCCGGTGGGGGTGCGGCCCACGGTGCGCGCGACGACGCTGGCGCCGACGCCGTCGCCGCTGCCGGCGGTCCCGCGGCCGAGGGCCTGGAGGGCGTCACCGTGGCGGCCGGCCGTGGCGGCCGGCGCGCGGCGGGGCGCGATCGGGGCCGAGCGGTCGAGGGCGCCGCGTCGTCCCGGCAGGCACTTCGCCGGGGAGCGCCGAGCCTCGTCGCGGTGGTCGACGACGGCACGGGCACCCGCACACCGGTCCGCCTCGCCCGATGTTGCCTCCCGCTGCCGGGTGACGCCGTGGTCGGCCTCACCACCCATGGCAGCTCGGTCTCCCTGCACCGGTGCGAGTGCGCGAACGCGACCGAGGTGCGCGCCGAGCGGGAGCGGCTGACGGTCGCCGTCTGGTCGGCGCCGGACGTGGCGACGTTCCCCGCGGAGATCGGCGTCGAGGCCTTCGACCGGTACGGGCTGCTCGCCGACATCACCGAGGTGCTCTCGGAGACGTCGGTGTCCGTCCGCGCCGCCTCCACGGCGACCTCCGAGGACCGGGTCGCGCACGCCCGCTTCACCATCGAGGTGACCGGGCCCGGCCAGCTGGACGCGGTTCTCAGCGCCGTGCGTGGCGTCGGTGGCGTCTATGACAGCTACCGGGTGTGCCAGACCCAGCCGCCGGCGACGCCGGCGCGACGGACCAGCCGGGACGTGCAGCCGCCGACCCGGCACTGACCGGGCCGCGCGCGTTCCGCGCCAGGTCCGGTCGAGCAATGACCACGGAACCTACCGGAATCGTCCGATACTGGACATTGGCTGATTCGCAAGAGTGGTCGCCCGGCCACACAGTCATAACCCTTGCGGGCACATCCGGATGGTCCGTGCGGGATAACCCCCAAGGTGCCGTTCCGGTGACGCCGCGTCCCGCCGACACGGCCACCCGGATTTCCGCGCCTTGGCCCGGGCGGGCTCATTGCCGAGAAAGCATTTTTCGCCCGGCGACCCGGCGTGGCCGGCGCCGATGCGCGGTCGTGCCCGATCCGTCCTGCGCTCAGCGTGGTGTATCCACCCCGGAAAGTGCCCTCCACATCAACCCGCCGTTAACGGGTGGCACCGATACCCATCCGTTCCGGGTAGATAAGAGGTGGAATGTCTGAAGAAGAATACCGATGACACTTCTGGGTGCCAAAAAATCGACGGCCCAAGTGACCTGTCGATGTAGAGTATCGCGGGTATCCCCGTGTCCAGATGGGAGTGCGCATGGGTCACCTGCAGGTCATCGTGAGTATCGACTCCCGGGAAGGTGCAGAACGTATCGCCCGGGCCCTGGTGGAGGCTCGACTGGTCGCCTGTTTCCAGGTGCTCGGACCGATGCGGAGCATCTATCGCTGGAAGGGCGAGATCGAGCAGGCCGACGAATGGCTCTGTCTCGCGAAAACCACGACCGAGCGATTCGACGAGCTCCGCGAGCGGCTCGTCGTCCTGCACCCGTACGACAATCCTGAGATCATCGCCACCCCGATCGTCGCGGGCCACGCCGACTACCTGCAGTGGATCACGACGGAGACCGCTCCCACCGTGCGCAGCTGACGTCCGGTTTCCGCGCCGGCCCTGGCGGGGCCGGGGCGGCGACCGGACGTCGTGCCACCAGGCGGTCGTCCCACCCCGGCGCGGGTGGGACGATCCGCCGAGGCCGCAGGAGGGCGGTCCCGGCGAGATCGTCGGGCGGTCAGACCAGGGCGCGCAGCTGGTCGTCCAGGTCGCGCACGGCCGCGGTGTGCTGCCAGGGCCGCAGGTGCTCCCGGGTACGGCGGATGCGGGAGAGGCCGAGCGAGAAGTCCGTCTGCGCCACGATCGCGAGCGACTCGGCCGCGAAGTGACAGGCCGCCTCGATCTCGCGGCGCTGGATGTGCACCTCGGCGATGTCGCTCATCAGCAGCGACCGCTTCTTCGTGGCGCCGGGGCCCGACGCGCGTAGCGCCTCGGTGGCCGCGGCGTAGGCCGCCGCCGGGCGGCGCAGCCGGGTGTAGGTGGTGACCTTCAGACCGTCCAGGCGGCCGCGGTCGAAGAACTGGGTCCAGACCCGGCCGCCGTCGTTCTCACCGCGCTCGAAGGCGTCCTGGGCCCGGTCGAGCGCGGCGAGCGCCGCCCGGCCCTCCCCGCGCGCGGCCTGCTCCTCGGCCTCCCGGGCGGCGAGCCACGCCCGGGTCATCACCGTGCTGCCGCCCGCGGCCCGCCGCTGGGCCTCGCCGAGCAGGGCGCAGGCCTGGTCGTGCCGGCCCTGGCTGGCCGTCTGGTAGCTCTCGTAGCCCAGCACGCAGGCCCACAGCCCGTGGTCGTCGGCGTCGCGGGCCGCCTCGATCGCGACCCGGTAGTAGGCCACCGTCGCGGGCAGGTCGTTCATGTCGAAGGCCAGCCAGCCGGCCAGCGCGGCGGTCTCGCCGGCGGTGGACGTCAGCGACCGGCGCACCGGCGAGCGACCGGTGGACTCCAGCAGCTGGGTGATCCGGCCGAGATGCTCGGTGACCCGCTGCATGAGGACGCGGGCCGGCACCCGCTCCTCCAGGCCGTACAGCCCCGCCGTGCGCTGGCCGAGCTCCTCGGCGAGCTCGGGGGTGACCGTGGCGCGCCGGCGCAGCGCCGCGGAGAGCCGCTCCCAGGGCGGACAGTCGGCCCCCGCGGTCATCGGGACCACCGCGACACCGCCGGCGGCGGCGAGCAGGCGCAGTACGTCGCGCCGTTCCACGGGAATGCCATTCGGGTCGATCACGGCGCTGTCGGCGTGCAGAACCAGCGTGCTGCCGGGCGTCACCTCGCGGCCCGTGGGGCGCTCCCCGCCGGCGGCCGCCGGCGCCATACCCCGGCCCATTCCCGGGTGCATTGCCGCGCCGCCCGGCGGCAGCGCCTCGTCGTCCACGAAACCGAGTTCGACCGACGACCGGCCGAATAGGGCCCGCAGCAGCCGCTGATAACGCAGGCTTGGTTTCTTGTCGCCCTTCTCCCACTTGCAGATCATGTTTCCGGTCACCCCGGCCTCGCGGCCCTCGTGGATGACGGAGAAGCGGCGGATCTCGGTGGCGAGCCGTTCCTGCGACCAGCCTCGCTCCTCCCGGCTCAGGCGCAGCCGCGCGTTCGGCGTGCGGGTAGCCTGACCGCGGACCGTACGGGCGCCGTCGGAAGACAAGCCGGCGGCCGCGGGCGTCCGAGAAGGTACCGAAGGACCGGTCGTGAGCTGCATCGGGGCCTCCGAAGTCAATCGGTTGACTCCTGGAGCTTAACCCTCTGTGAGATAAGACGGTCATACTGTCCGTGGTCCCTTCGGGACCAGTTCCGGGAAGAATGTGGTCCTGGTGGCACGCGGGCGGGCTGCGCGCCACCGCCGGCCGCCGCCTTCTACAGTGAGTGGGTGAGAGCCGGACCCCTCGACCGACGTCCTCGCCAGCCCGGATCCGGAGCTCCCGCGCGGCCCCTGCGCGCGTGGCAGCGCGCGGCGCTGGAGGTGTACCAGGCCCGCACCTCCTCGGGCGCGCGTGACTTCCTCGCCGTGGCCACGCCGGGCGCGGGCAAGACGACCTTCGCCCTGCGGGTCGCCGCCGACCTGCTGGCCGCCGGCGAGATCAGCCGGATCACGGTCGTCGCCCCGACCGAGCATCTCAAGCGCCAGTGGGCGGCCGCGGCCGCCGAGGTCGGCATCGACCTCGACCCGGACTTCCGCAACTCCGCCGGGGCGACCTCGTCCGACTACACCGGCGTCGCCGTCACCTACGCGCAGGTCGCGGCCCATCCGGCGCTGCACCGGGCGCGCACCGCCGCCCGGCGCACCCTCATCGTCCTCGACGAGATCCACCACGCCGGTGACGCGCTGTCCTGGGGCGAGGCCGTGCGTGAGGCGTTCGCCCCGGCCGCTCGCCGCCTCGCCCTGACCGGAACGCCGTTCCGCTCGGACGTCAACCCGATCCCGTTCGTCACCTACCTGCCGGGCCCCGACGGCGTCCTGCGCAGCGTCGCGGACTCCTCCTACGGCTATGCCGACGCGCTGCGCGACGGGGTCGTGCGCCCGGTCCTCTTCCTCGCCTACTCGGGGGAGATGTCGTGGCGCACCAGCGCGGGCGCGGAGCTGACGGCCCGGCTCGGCGAACCGCTGACCGGGGAGCAGACCGCCGCCGCCTGGCGCACCGCGCTGGACCCCAAGGGCGACTGGATGCCCGCCGTCCTCGCCGCCGCCGACACCCGGCTGTCGCAGGTGCGCGGGGGCGGCATGCCCGACGCGGGCGGCCTGGTCATCGCCACCGACCATGCCGCGGCCCGCGCCTACGCGGGCCTGCTCGCCCGCATCACCGGGGCCTCACCCACGCTGATCCTCTCCGACGACCCGACCGCGTCGTCGAAGATCGACACGTTCCGCCGGTCGGAGGCCCGCTGGATGGTGGCCGTGCGGATGGTCAGCGAGGGCGTCGACGTCCCCCGCCTCGCGGTCGGCGTGTACGCCACCTCCGCCTCGACGCCGCTGTTCTTCGCCCAGGCCGTCGGCCGGTTCGTGCGCGGGCGCGGGCGGGGCGAGACGGCCTCGGTGTTCCTGCCCAGCGTGCCGTCGCTGCTGGGGCTCGCCGGGGAGATGGAGGTCCAGCGCGACCACGCGCTGGAGAAGTCCCCCCGCGACCCGGACGCCTTCGACGACGACGCGCTGCGCGAGGCCAACCGGCGCCGCGACGCCCCCGACCAGCCCGACACGCTGTTCACGGCGCTTGGCTCGTCCGCCCACCTCGACCGGGTGATCTTCGACGGCGGCGAGTTCGGGACGCCGGCGCCCGCGGGCTCCGTTGAGGAGGAGGACTTTCTCGGCCTTCCCGGCCTGCTCGAGCCCGACCAGGTCGCCGTCCTGCTGCGCCAGCGGCAGGCCGCCCAGCAGGCCGCCGCGCGCCGCGACGCCGCCCGCGCCACCACCGAGCAGGCCACCGCCGTCCCCGCGGCCCGGGCCGGCACGGAAGCGGCCGGCGGTATGGGTGGCGCCGGTACGGCCGCGGGTGGCGGGGGTGCGGGTGGCAAGGGTGCGGCCGTGGAGGAGATCCGGCCCAAGCACGAGGTCATCGGCGAGCTGCGCCGCGAGCTGAACCGGCTGGTCGGCGCGCACTTCCATCGCACCGGCAAGCCGCATGGCATGATCCACGCCGAGCTGCGCCGGTCCTGCGGCGGGCCGCCGAGCGGCCAGGCCACCGCCGCCCAGCTCCAGGCCCGCATCGACACCATCCGCCGCTGGGGCGGCTAGCGACGGGACGAACCCGCCGCCCGCCCGTGGTCCGGCCGGGCGGCGGGCCCGCGGGTCAGGCGCCCTGGGTGATGGTGATGGAGAGGATCTTGGCCTTGCTGGCGGGGGCGCCGTCGGAGCCGCCGCCCTCGATGCCCGGCCTGGTGAGCTTGTCGAGGACGTCCAGGCCCTCGGTGATCTTGCCGAAGACGGTGTAACCGCCGGCGAGGGCGGCCGCGCCGTCCTTCGTGGGGTTGGCGTAGTTGATGAAGAACTGGCTGCCGTTGCTGTCCGGGGCGGAGCTGTGCGCCATGGCGAGCACCCCGCGGTCATAGGTGACGCCCTCGGTGTTCTCGTTGGCGTAGCCGTAGCCCGGGCTGCCGCTGCCGGTGCCCGTCGGGTCGCCGCACTGCAGCACGGAGATGCCGGCCTCGGTGCCGCCCGTCTGGCGGTGGCAGACGGTGTCGTCGTAGTACCTGGACTGAGCCAGGGTGAGCAGCGCGTGCACCGTGCAGGGCGCCTTCGCCGCGTCGAGGCTCGCCGTCATCGTCCCGGCGCTCGTGGTGATCACCATCGTGGCGGGGGAGGTGTCGACGGACCCGGCCGCCTTCGGCAGGGCGGCCCCGCGGGCCGGCGTCTCGCCGTTGGCGGTGTAGACGCACCTGCCGACCTTGCTCGTGGCCGCGGCGGCGGCCGACGGGGCGGCCGACGGGTTCCCCGCGTCGGTGGGTGAGCTCGCCGTGTCGGAGTCGTGGTTCTGGCCGGTGAGCAGGATCGCGGCGATCGCTGACGCCGCGACCACCACGGTCACGAATCCGGCCACGATCGCCAGCCGCTGCTGGCGGCGGCGATGCGCGTCGCGCCGCCGCTGGGTCTGCCGGGCCGCCCGGGCCTCGGCCAGCTCACGCTGCCGTCGTTCCCTCGAACTGGTCGCCACCGTCGCCGGCCTCCTCGACTCTTCGCGTGTGGGGCGGCCCCTCGGTGCCGGGACGACCCTGACAGACGACGGGGCGGCCCCGGGACGCCGGGCCCCGGAGCCCGGGTGGATTGCGTACCCGGGCGGTTCCGCCAGCCCGCCGGGCGGACGGATGTGGTCTGTGCACCGTAACCGGTCGACGTGGCCCCATGGCCGCACGGTCCGGGGCGGGTCGACGTCATGGTGCGGCGTCCGAGCCTCGCACCCGAGCATGCGCGCGTGACCTGTGGCGCGGCTTGCGGCCCTGCGGAGTCGTCGCGGAGGGCTGATAGCGTGGCTGTCAAGGTGCGGTGCGGCACCGAACGCCGCGCCATGGACGTGCCGCGCCATGGACGTGCCGCGGAATCTATCAGGGGCTGACGCGTTTCATGCTCGACAAGCGGTTCATCCGGGACAACCCGCAGGCCGTCAAGGACGCCGTCGCGGCCAAGGGACTCGACCTGGATGTCGACGAGCTGCTCCAGCTCGACCAGGACAATCGCAAGCTGCAGTTCGAGGTCGACACGGCGCAGGCCACCCGGCGCAGCTTCTCCAAGCAGTTCGCCAAGGCGGACGAGGCCCGCCGCGCGGAGTTGCGCGCCGAGCACGAGGCGTTCGACGGCCAGCTCCGGGAGCTGCGCGAGCGGCTGGCCCAGAGCGGCGCCCGGCTCGCCGAGCTGATGCTGCAGACGCCGACCATCCCCTGGTCGGGCGCGCCGGTGGGGCCGGACGAGTCGGCGAACGTCGTGCTGCGCACCGTCGGCACCCCGCCGGAGTTCGACTTCACCCCGCTGGACCACACCGAGCTGGCCGAGCGCCGCGGCTGGGCCGAGTTCGCCCGTGCCCGTCGGGTGGCCGGCGAGCGCGCGTACGCGCTGGTCGGCGACCTGGTGATGCTGGAGCGCGCGGTGCACTCCTACGCGCTTGACCTGCTGCGGGGCAGGGAGTTCACCCCGGTCTCGGTGCCCGCGCTGGTCCGCGAGGAGCCGCTGGTCGGCACCGGGATGCTACCCAAGGCCCGGGAGGAGATCTACGCCATCCCGGCCGACGACCTGTACCTGGCCGGCACCGCCGAGGTCGCGCTCGTCGGCCTGCACGCCGGGGAGATCCTCGACGCCGACCGGCTGCCGCTTCGCTACGCCGGCATCGCGCCGAGCTTCCGCCGCGAGATCGGCAGTGCCAGCCGGGACGTGCGTGGCCTGCTGCGGGTGCACCAGTTCGAGAAGGTCGAGATGTTCGTGCTCTGCGCCGCCGACGAGGCCGAGTCGGCCCGCTGGCACGCCGAGCTGCTCGCCACCGCCGAGCGCATCCTGACCGACCTCGGCCTGTGCTACGAGGTGGTCGAGTGCGCCACCGGCGACATGGGCGTCGGCAAGTTCCGGATGAACGACATCAACACCTGGTTCCCGTCGCTGGGCCGCTTCCGCGAGACGCACAGCTGCTCGACCCTGCATGACTGGCAGGCCCGCCGGGCGAACCTGCGCTACCGCGACGCCGACGGCACGATCCGCTTCGCCCACACGCTGAACAACACCGCCGTGGCCACCCCGCGGCTGCTCGCCGCGTTGCTGGAGAACTTCCAGACCGCGGACGGCCAGCTCCGGGTGCCCGAGGTGCTGCGGCCCTACCTGGGCGGCCGCGAGCTGATCTGAGCGCCGCCGCGCGCGGCGCCGGCGGCATGGTCGTCGCGGTGCCGGCGGTGGGCGCGGGTAGCCCGGACCAGCGCCGGCCCCGCCACCGCGAGACGGCGCGGCACGCTCACCGACACCCGCCGTTCGAGCACCCGGTAGTCGGCGCGCTCCACCTCGTCGAGGATGGCGCGGTAGAGAACCAGCGCGGTACGCATGCAGTCCCGTGAGGTGGGATGCAGCAGCCGGATCCCGGGCTCCGCGGCGCGGAACAGCTCCCGGGCCCGGCTGATCTCGAACGCCAGCAGCCGGCGCACCGGGCCGTCCACGACGCCCGCGGCCAGGTGCTCCCGGGTGACGCCGAACAGGTCCAGCGACGTCGCGGGCAGGTACACCCGGCCGCGGTGCAGGTCCTCGCCGACGTCCCGGACGAAGTTGGCGAGCTGGAAGGCGAGGCCGAGGTCGCGTGCGTAGGGCAGCGCGCTGTCGTCCACCGGCTCGAGCAGCGGCACCATCTGCAGCCCGATGACCGCCGCGGAGCCGTGCATGTAGACGAGCAGGTCCTCCCAGGTCTCGTAGCCATCCACCGTCAGGTCCATCGCCATGGAGGCGAGGAACGCGTCGAAGTGGTCGGGGTCGAGCCCGAAGCGGCGGACCGTGTCGACCGTCGCCGGCAGCACCGACACCCCGCCCGTCGCCGCGTCGCTGGACGGTGCGAGGTCGGCGTCGACGGTCTCGGCGCGGGTGCCCTCGCGCAGGGCGGTGACGAACCGCTCACCCCAGGCCCGCAGCAGCGCGGCCCGCTCGGCGCCGGTCAGTGCCGAGTCCAGGTCGTCGACGATGTCGTCGGCGTGGCGGGCGAAACCGTACAGGGCGTGCACGTGCGGCCGCTTCCAGGCGGGCAGCAGCAGCGTCGCGAGGTAGTAGGTGCGGCCGTGGGCGGCGTGCAGGGCACGGGCCTGGCGGTAGGACGCGCGCAGGCGCGGATCGTCGATCCCGGCGGCGTCGAGCTCCCTCACGTCGCCGCAGCGTATCCGCCCCGCGGGCGCCCCCCGGAGCGGGGTCGTCCGCCGGTTCAGGGCAGGCGGGAGGTGAAGGCCAGCGAGGTGGCTGCGGCGGCGAAGCCCAGGGCCAGGGACAGGCCCAGGAACCAGGTGGTGACCTCGCGGTACTCGGTGCGGTAGCCGATGGAGCTGCCGAGGCTGCGGTACACCGAGCGCAGCTCGTCGCCGCTGGCCGCGCGGTGGTAGGAGCCGTCGGTCCGGTCGGCGATCTCGTGCAGCGCCTGCTCGTTGACCGGGACCGGTACCTCCTGGCCGCCGACGTCCAGCGTGCCGCCCGGGGTGCCATACGCGATGGTGTCGACGGGCACGTGGGCCCGCTTGGCCGCGTCGATGGCCTGGGAGTTCGGCCGGCCGCGGGTGGTCTCGCCGTCGGAGAGCAGGACGACGGCGGCCGGCGGCGGGCTCTGCCCGGCGTCGGACAGCCGCCTGCTGGTGGTGGTGATGGCCTGCAGGGACGCGAACACGCCCTCGCCGATCGCCGTGGCGGGGCCGAGCTGCAGGCCGCGGATACCGGCGCGGACCGACTCGCGGTCGGTGGACGCCGGGACCAGCACCGTCGCGCTGCCGGCGAAGGCGACCAGGCCGAGGTTGATCCGCGGCGGGAGCCGGTCGACGAACGCCTCAGCGCCCTGCTTGGCCGCCTCCAGCCGGGTCGGCGCGATGTCGGTGGCCGCCATCGAGTTCGACACGTCGATCGCCAGGACGATCGTCGCCCGCTCCCGCGGGACCCGCTCGGCCCGGGCCGGGCGGGCCAGCGAGAACACCAGCCCGGCGAGGGTGAGCAGCAGCAGCGCGGCCGGGACGTGCCGGCGCCACCACTGCGGACGCCGCGGCAGCACCGACGCGAGCACCGACGTGGACGACAGCCGCGCCGCGTACACCCGGCGGCGGGCGGCCACCACGACGTAGGCGGCCAGCAGCGCGCCGACGGCCAGGTACAGCCACAGCCAGTGGCCGGCGAGGAAGCTCACCGGGCGGCCGCCTGGACCGGCGGGCGGCGGGCGGCGCCGCGGGCGCGCCGGTTCGCCGACGCGAACCGGACGACGTCGACGAGCCAGTCGGAGTCGGTGCGCAGCACCAGATGGTCGGCGCCGGCCCGGCGCAGCGCGAGCCCCACCTCGCGGCGATGCGCGGCGGCGGCGGCCGCGTACCGCTCCCGCAGCCGGCGCGACGAGGTGGGCACCTCATAGAAGGCGCCGGTCTCCGCGTCGACGACGGGCAGCAGGCCGACGGCGGGCAGGGCGAGCTCCAACGGGTCGAGGATCTCGACGGCGAGCACCTGGTGGCGCGCGCCGAGCACCCGCAGCGGACGCTGCCAGCCGAGGTCGGTGGACTGGAAGTCGGTGATGACGACGGCGAGCCCGCGCCGGCGCGGCGGACGCAGCAGCGCCTGCACGGCGGTGGCGAGGTCCGTCGCCGCGGCCGGCTCGGGACGCCGCGCCGGCCGGCTGTGTGCGCCGCGGGGCAGCGCCAGCAGGGTGCGCAGCAGCGCCCGCAGGCCGGCCCGGCCAGGCCGGGCGGGGATCACGCGGGTGCCGTCCTGGGTGAGCGCGACCGCGCCCATCCGGTTGCCGGTGCGGGCGGTGAGGAAGCCGACGGCGGCGGTCGCGGCGACCGCCAGGTCACGTTTCTCCCAGGCGCCGGTGCCGAACTCGGCGCTGGCGGTGAGGTCGACCAGCGCCCAGGTCTCCAGCTCGCGGTCGGCGATGAGGTCGTGCACGTGCGGGACGGTGGTGCGGGCGGTGACGGCCCAGTCCATCCGGCGCACGTCGTCGCCGACGGTGTACTCCCGGCTCTCGGCCTTCTCGCTGCCGTGGCCGGGCAGCAGCCCGAGATGGTCGCCGAGCAGCATGCCGTCGAGGCGGCGCAGCACGGTGAGCTCGAGGCGGCGCAGCGTGCGCTCCACCGCCGGGTCGGTGCCCCCGACCGGTGCGGCCGAGGCCGCCCGGTTCGCCGGGACCGGGCTCACGGCGTCGAGCCGCGGTCGAGGTACTCGGGGAAGCCCGAGCGGGGGTTCGCGCCCCAGCCGCCGGTGAGCGGGCCGGTGGGATGGGCGGTCTGCTGCGGGTAGGGGCCCTGCTGGCGCGGCGCCACCTGCGGCGGCTGGACGGCCTCGAGGATCCGCGCGGCGATCGCGTCGGCGGACAGCCCCTCGGCCAGCGCCTCGTAGGACAGCACGAGCCGGTGCGGCAGCACGTCCAGGGCGACGGCGGTGACGTCGTCGGGCACCACGTAGTCGCGCCCGCGCAGCAGGCCGAGCGCGCGGGCCGCGGCGACCAGACCCAGGGAGGCCCGCGGCGAGGCGCCGTAGGCGAGGTGGCCGGTGAGCTCCGGCAGCCCGGCCTCGGCCGGCGCGCGGGTGGCGAGCACGAGGCGCACCGCGTACTCGATGATCGCGTGGTGGACGAACATGCTGTCGACCCGGTCCTGCAGCCGCGACAGCGCCCGCGGGTCGAGGATCCGCTCGGGGGCGGGCGGCGAGACGCCCATCCGCCGCACGATCTCCAGCTCCTCGGCCGGGCTGGGGTAGGGCACGGTGACCTTCATCAGGAACCGGTCGCGCTGGGCCTCGGGCAGCGGGTAGACGCCCTCGGACTCGATCGGGTTCTGGGTGGCGAGCACCAGGAACGGCCGGGGCAGCGGATGCGTGGCCCCGCCGAGGGAGACCTGTTTCTCCGACATGATCTCCAGCAGCGCCGACTGCACCTTGGCGGGTGCCCGGTTGATCTCGTCGGCGAGCACGAAGTTCGCGAACACCGGCCCGAGTTCGACGTCGAACGCCTCCTGGGTGGCCCGGTAGATGCGGGCGCCGACGATGTCGGAGGGAACCAGGTCGTTGGTGAACTGGATCCGGACGAACGACCCGCCGACGACCGTCGCCAGCGTCTGCACCGCGAGCGTCTTCGCCACGCCGGGCACGCCCTCCAACAGGCAGTGCCCGCGGGCGAGCAGCGCGACGAGCATCCGCTCGATCATCCGGTCCTGGCCGACGATCACCTTCTTGATCTCGAAGAGGGCGCGTTCGAGCAGGGCCGCGTCCGTGGTGGTGTCCGGGACGGCGAGGCCGGCCGGGCTGAGCCCTTCGTCCATGACCGCATTCTCCCAGCCGCGTCGCGAAACGGGGAACCAAAGGACTCGGCACGGCGCGGTCCGAAGCCACTTCTAAGCCGCTGTTCAGGAACTTTACGATTCTCCGCCGCTGTCCGTCAGCGCTGCGCCCGCGAACGGTAATGACGATCGGGGCCCAGGATCCGTTCCGCGGCGAGCCGGCCGGAGACGAGCACCATCGGTACCCCGACCCCCGGCCGGGTACCGCTGCCGGCGAACACCACGTTCGCGAGTCCCGGCGCCAGGTTCGACGGCCGGAACGGGCCGGTCTGGCGGAAGGTGTGCGCCGCGGCGAACGGCGCGCCCGCCGCCATCCCGCGTGCCCGCCAGTCGGCCGGGGTGGTCACCGCCTCCACCTCGATCGCGGCGTCCAGTCCCGGGTAGCCGCGGCGCTCGCAGGTGGCCACGACCTCGTCGCGGTAGCGCTCGCGCAGCACCGACCAGTCCAGCGGCGCGGTGAGGTTCGGCGTCGGGAACAGCACGTAGTACGCGTGGGCGCCCGCCGGGGCCATCGCCGGCTCGCTGAGCGAGGGGGTGCTGACCAGGAACGACGGGTCGCTCATCAGCTCCCCGCGGTCGATGATCTCGCGGAACGTGCGCCGCCAGGCGTGGCCGAAGTGGATGGTGTGGTGTGCGGTGTGCGGGTAGTCCACCCGGGCGCCGGCGAGCAGCAGGAAGCACGACGGCGAGTAGCGCAGCCGGCGCAGCCGGGCCGGCGCCGCCCCGGGGGGCAGCAGGTCGGTGTACGCGACCGGAAGGTCCGGGTTGAGCACCACGACGTCGGCGGCGATCCGCTCGCCGGCCGCGGTGTGCACCGCCACCGCCCGTCCGCCGCGCACCTCGACCCGGGTCACCGTCGTCTCGTAGCGCAGCGTGACGCCGTGCTTGGCCGCCGCTCCCGCCAGCGCCTCGGCGACGGCGTGCATCCCCCCGCTGGGGTGGTACACCCCGGCGACGCAGTCCATGTAGGAGATGACGGCGTACAGGGCCAGCGCGTCGTGCGGGGCGAGACCGGCGTACATCGCCTGGAAGGAGAACATCCGCTGCGTGCGCGGGTCGTGCAGGTAGCGCCCGACGACCGGGGCGAGCCGGCGGAAGCCGCCGAGTGCCGCGAGCCGGGCCAGCTGCGGGCGCAGCAGCGCCAGCGGCGAGTCGACCTGCGCGTCGATGAAGGTCGTCAGCTGGGTGCGGAACATCTGGGTCACCAGGGCGACGAACCGCTCGAAGCCGGCCGCCTCCGCCGGCCCGCACAGCGCCCGGATCTCCGCGGCCGTGTCGGCGGGATCGGCGCGCACGTCCAGCGACGAGCCGTCGGCGAAGAACGCCCGGTACATCGGGTCGAGCCGGGTGAGCGTCAGCCAGCGGTCGAGGTCCTCGCCGACGCAGTCCAGGGCGTCGGCGATCAGCTCGGGCATGGTCAGCACCGTCGGCCCGGTGTCGAACCGGTAGCCGCCGAGCGTGAGCGTGCCCGCCCGCCCGCCCGGCACCGCCTCCCGCTCGAGTACCGTCACCCGCCGGCCCGCCCCGGCCAGGCGCAGCGCCGCCGACAGCCCCGCGAACCCCGCGCCGACGATGACGACATGGTCCGTCGGACCCTCCACCGTGCGCATCAGCCACCCACCTCCCGTGTCCCCGCGCCGCCCGCCCCACCGGCGCCCTGCGCGCCGTGCCCGGTCACAGTGACCGGTCACAGTGACCGGTCACAGTGCCCGTGCCGTGGCGGCGGTGGCGAGCCGGGTGAGCGCGTCGTGGACCGGGCTGTCGAGGTCGCGGTCGTCCAGGGCGGCCAGCGCCCGCGCGGTGTGCGCGGCGATGCGCTCCTCGGCGAGCGCGAGGGCGCCACTGGCGACGATCAGCTCCCGCGCCCGGGCCAGTGCCGCCGGGGTCGCCGGGGCGGCGACGAGCGCGCGCAGCGCCGCCGCGGCCGGCGGGTCGGCGTGGCGCAGGGCCAGCGTCAGCAGCGCGTTGGGCCGGCCGTCCCGCAGATCCTCGCCGGCGGGCTTGCCCGTCACCGCCGGGTCACCGAACACGCCGAGGATGTCGTCGCGCAGCTGGAACGCCTCGCCGAGCGGCCGGCCGAACGCCGCGTAGGCGTCGAGCAGCCCCGGCGGGGCGCCGGCGAGCAGAGCGCCGAGCTGCAGCGGGCGGATCACCGTGTAGCCGGCGGTCTTGTACCGGGCGATGCGGCCCACCCGCGCCGGGTCCGCGGCCACCCGCCCGTCCGCGTCGAGGAGCCGTCCGGTCAGGTCCAGGTACTGCCCGGCGACGAGCTCGGCGCGCATCCGGGCGTAGGTCGGCCAGGCCCGCGCGAGCGCGCCTGGCGCCAGCCCGCTCGCCATGAGCAGGTCGTCGGCCCAGGTCAGGAACAGATCACCGAGCAGGATCGCGGCCGAGCGGCCGAAGGCGGCCGGATCCCCGGGGCGCCCGTCCGCCGCGTGCAGGCCGGCCAGGCGCCGGTGCGCGCTCGGGCGGCCGCGGCGCAGGTCCGAGTCGTCCATCACGTCGTCGTGCACGAGTGCGCAGGCGTGCAGCACCTCCAGGGAGGCGGCCGCCGTGACGATCTCGTCACAGTCCTCGCCGCCCGCACCGCGCCAGCCCCAGTAGCAGAACGCCGGGCGCACCCGCTTGCCCCCGCGGACCAGCACGTCCTCGGCGAGCTGGACGAACGGTTCGAGCTCGGCGTCGATCCCGCGCAGCGCCTCGCCGCGGGCCCGGGCGAACCGGCGCAGCACGGCGGACACCCGCGGCCCCAGCTCGGTCATCGTCGGGCCCCGGTCATCGCGCGGCGGCGGGGTACCGTGCGGTGTGCCCGTGTTCGACACCGCCGTCGTCGTGGTCGCCGCCGTGCTGCTGGTCGCCGCGCTGGGCGGTCTCTCCCTGTTGCGGCTGCCGCCCGCCGAGCTGGTCCACACCGTCGACGGTATCGACGCCGTCGAGGTCATGGTGGCCGCGGGCCGGGTTGAGGCGGCCGAGCGCGACCGCGCTGACGTGCGCGTCGAGCTCACCGTGCGCCGCCGGCCCGGCCGCGCGTCCCCCCGGGTGACCGTCGCGGACGGTCGCCTGCGCGTCGACGGCCGGCGCAGCGAGGTGCGCGTCCAGCTGGCCGTGCCGCCCGGTACCCGCCTGCGTGCCGAGGTGCTCAGCGGGGAGATCACCCTGTGGGGCTTCGGTGGGGAGCTGTCGCTGGTCACCCGGGACGGCACGATCGCCGGCCGCGAGCTCGGTGCCGGCCCCGTCGCCGCCCGCAGCCACGGCGGCGACGTCACCCTGCACTTCGCCGCGCCGCCGGACGCCGTGCACGCGCGCAGCGACACGGGCCTGGTCACCGTCATGCTGCCCGACGCCGAGTACGGCGTGCAGACCGAGGCCGGCGACCCGCGCGGCGTCGACCTCGAGCTGACCCCGGTGCCCGGCGCGGCCCGCCAGATCGTTACCCGGACGGTCAGCGGACGGGTGCGGGTGGGCCTGACGGCGCCGCTCGGCCCGCTGCCCATCTGAGCCGTCTCCCCGGATCCCGAAGGCCGTCCCAGGGCGTGGTCCTCTCCGGGCTACTCTCAGGGCATGACGGCGGTCCCGACTGTGAGCGCGAAACCGACGACGATGGCCGAGTTCCTCGCCTCGGGGGTTCCGTCGTTCTCCTTCGAGTTCTTCCCGCCCCGCACCGCGGACGGCGAGCGCCAGCTGTGGACGGCGCTGCGCCAGATCGAGGCGCTGCGCCCGTCGTTCGTCTCGGTGACCTACGGCGCCGGCGGCTCCACTCGCGACGGCACGATCCGGGTGACCGAGCGCATCGCCACGGAGACCACGCTCACCCCGATCGCGCACCTCACGGCGGTCAACCACTCCGTCGCCGAGCTGCGCCAGGTGATCGGCAACTACGCCGGCGCCGGCGTGCGCAACGTGCTGGCGCTGCGCGGTGACCCGCCGGGCGACCCGCAGGGCGAGTGGGCGGCCCACCCGCGGGGCCTGTCGTACGCCGACGAGCTGGTCCGGCTGGTGCGCTCCGTCGGTGACTTCTGCGTCGGCGTCGCGGCCTTCCCCGACAAGCACCCCCGCTCGGCCGATCTCGACGCCGACGCGCGCCACCTGGTCGGCAAGTTCGACGCCGGCGCCGACTACGCCATCACCCAGTTCTTCTTCGGCGCGGACGACTACTTCCGCCTCGTCGACCGGGTCCGCGCGCTGGGCTGCGACAAGCCGATCATCCCGGGGATCATGCCGGTGACCAACGTCGCGCAGATCGTCCGGATGGCGCAGCTGTCCGGCGCCGCCTTCCCGCCCGCGCTCGCCGCCCGGCTGGAGGCGGTCGCCGACGATCCGGCGGCGGTGCGGGCGATCGGCGTCGAGGTCGCCGCCGAGCTGTCCCGGAGCCTGCTCGACGGCGGCGCGCCCGGCCTGCACTTCATCACCCTCAACCGGTCCAGCGCCACCCGGGAGATCTTCCAGGCCGTCCGGTAGTGCCGCGACGGGGCCGCTCAGGCGTCCCCGTCGCCGACCGCGCCGCGCGCCGGCTCCGGGTCGGGACCGGCCGCCGGGTCGGCGGTGTGGTCGGCGGTGTGGTCGTCGTAGGCGTCGAACACGCACAGCAGCCACTCGTCGCGGAAGGCGCGCTCGCGCACCAGCGCGAACCCGGCCTGGTTGGCGGCGTCGATCACGGCGGAGACCAGGCCCAGGTCGAGGGTGTTGAAGACCGGGGCGATGTGCACCGCGAGGATCACCTGGTCGCGGTGCGCGGCGAACACCGTCTCCGCGTCCAGGTCATCGAGGCTCGCCACCACGCCGTTCGCCTGCTCGGTCACGTCGCTGACTGTATGCCGCGGCCGCGATCGACGCCGCCGGTACGCTCGGCGGCGGCCACCGGCGGGAGGCGGCGGGTCGCCGCGGGCACGATGGACGGCGTGCGCACCCCGGTACCCGACCGCGACGCCTACCTTGACCGCTGGGCGCGGCTGCACGGCGGCTACGACCCGCGTGACGGCCTGTGGCTGGTGCGTGCCTGGCTGACGTGGGTGCACCGGCTGGCGAGCCCGCTGGCGGCCCTGCGGGTGCCGCCGTCCGCGGTGACGGCGGCGGGCGTGGTCGTCACCGGGCTCGCGGTGCCCACGGCCGCGGCGGGCGGGCGCTGGCCGCTGCTCGGGGTCGCGGCGCTGGTGGTCGGGGGCGTCGCCGACAGCGTCGACGGTGCCGTCGCGGTGCTGACCGACCGGGCCGGGCCCCGGGGCTTCGTGCTGGACTCCGTCGCGGACCGCTGCGGGGACATGCTCTGCCTGACGGCGTTGTGGTGCCTCGGCGCGTCGGGCGGCCTGCTGGTCGCGGCCGGCTGCGCGCTGTGGCTGCTGGAGTACACCCGGGCGCGGGCCGGCAACGCCGGGTTCGGCGAGATCGGCGTCGTCACGGTGGGGGAGCGGCCGACGCGGCTGATCGCCACGGGGTTCGGGCTGGCGGGGGCGGGCCTGGCAGCGGGGCTCGCGGCGCTCGGCGCGACCATCGCGGCGGCGGTGACGCTGGCCGTCTGCGTGATCGGCGTCGCGCAGCTCGGGCGGACGGTGTGGGCGGCGCTGGGCCCGGCCGGGCGACCCGAACCGCGAGAATGACCTGACGACGCGCTGCGCTACGCCGTGGTGAAGAGCGACCCGGGTTTCGCGGGTTCGGCGATGCTGCGCGCCGTCAGGCCGGGCCGATCAGGTCGGCGGCGATGGCGGCGGACAGGACGACCAGCGGGAGCCCGCCGCCGGGATGCGCCGAGCCACCGATGTGGAACAGGCCGGGGACGCGGGTGGTGTTCGGCGGGCGCAGGAAGGCCGCCCGGGCGCCGTTCGAGGAGCTGCCGTAGATCGCGCCGCCGACCGAGCCGGTTCGTCGCTCCAGATCGGCGGGGGTGATCGTCTCGTACCAGCGCAGCCGCGGGCGGACGTCGAACCCCCGGGCGGCGAGCAGGTCGAGCAGGTGGCGCGCGTACCCGTCGGCGAGGCCCGGGCGGTCCCAGTCCAGTCCGCGCGCCACCACCGCGCGCCCGTCCCCGCGGGACCGCTGGGTCCCGCGGGACCGCTTGTTACCGCGGTAACGCCCGAATTCGCCGAACCGGTCGACCCACGCGGCCGGGCCGCCGCCACGCCGCCGAGCGGCCTGGCTGGCAAGGTTGGCAAGGTTGGACCAGCCGGCGAGATCGTCCGGATCGGCGAGGGCGGATGGATCGGCCTGGTCGGACGGGTCGGGGCCGCTGGGGACATGGGGGGCGGCGTTGACGAGGACGAACCAGGCCTCGTCCCCGGGCGGGGCACAGGCAGGGTCGTCGGGAGCGCTCACGTAGATCGCCGGGTCGGGCGCGAGCCGGCCGCCGAACACGGTGTCGAACTCGGCGTCGTAGTCCGCCGGGAAGGTCACCGTGTGGTGACCGAGCCCCGGGGTGCGGCCGGACAGGGCCAGCAGCAGCACGAACCCGGACATCGACCGGGTCGCCCGGCGCACCGCGCGCCGGCCGGCCGGGTCGTCGACGAGACGGCCGTACAGGCTGGCCGCGTCCACGTCCGCGACGACGACGTCGGCGGGTAGCAGCACACCGTCGGCCAGCCGCACCCCGTCCACCCGCCCGCCGGGGGTCCGCGTCACCGTGAGCACCCGGGTGTCCAGCAGGAACCGCGCCCCATGCCCGGCGGCGCGCTCGGCGACGGCCTGCCCGAGCCGGCGCAGCCCGCCCGGCACGTACCAGGCGCCGAAGTGACGTTCGGCGTGGACGACCGAGACCAGGGCGGCCGGGGCGCGGCGCGGGTCGGAGCCCGAGTAGGTGGCGTAGCGGTCGAGGAGCTGGCGCAGCCGCGGGTCACGCAGCAGGCCGGTGCCCAGGTGGCGCAGGCTGCGCCCGGGCGCGACCGCGCCGATGTCGCCGGGGGAGGCCCAGGCGAGTCGGGCGAGGCCCGCGGGACGGACCGGGCTGGACAGGAACGGCCCCTCGGCGGCGTCGAACACCCGTGCGGCACGGGCGGCCAGGCGCCGCCAGTCGGCACCCGCGCCGCCGCCGAGGCACGCGTCGAGTTCGGCGGTGAAGGCGTCGTCGTCCGCGTGCGCGGCGAGTGTGGTGCCGTCGGCGAACCGGTAGGTGGCGATCGGATCGAGGCGGCGTAGCGCCACGGCGTCGCGCAGCGGGCCGCCGGTCGCGGCGAACAGATCCTCGAACACACCGGGCATCGTCAGCAGGGACGGGCCGGTGTCGAAGCCGAATCCGTCCCGCTCGTACCAGCCGAGCTTCCCGCCGATCTCCGACGACTGCTCGCAGACGGTGACCTCATGACCGGTCGCGGCGAGGCGGGCGGCGGCGGCCAGGCCACCCATCCCGGCGCCGATCACCACCACCCGGGCCACAGCGACGACTCTACGGCCCAACCAGCGGCCCCGCCCCGGCCGTCAGCGGATCCGGTCCGGCCCGACGGGGCGGCCCTTCCAGCGGGCGCTGCCACGGCGGCGGCGCCACCAGGACAGCGCGGTCAGGTAGCCGACCAGGACGATCGAGACGGGGTGGGCCGCCGCGTCCGGCCAGCGCCGCCCGCCGGTGCGCCGGGCCGTGACCAGCCGTCCGGCCACCCCGGCCAGGTAGCCCACCATCCCGGCCCGCCGGCCGCGCAGGGCCGCGACCGCCGGCAGCACGAACAGCCACCACAGCAGGCCGACCTGCGCGGCACTGCCCGCCGCGCTGCCCCCGGCCGCGGCGGCCAGTGACTTGGCGTAGCCGTCGCGCAGTGACGTCCAGTCGGTGTACATCCGGTTCGAGGCCAGGTCGGTGCCGTCGACGACCACGCCGCGCCCGCCGTCGCGCTTGATCGCCCGCAGCAGGGCGATGTCCTCGAGGATCTGGTCGCGGACCCCCGCTCCCGCGTGCCCGCCGGCCCGCCGGTACGCCGCCGCGTCCACGCACAGGAACTGCCCGCCGGCGGCCGTCAGCGACTCCCGCGCGGACCGCTCCGCCGCCCGCAGCGGCAGCAGCGCCAGCCACGACCAGGCCAGCAGCGGCTGGACCAGCCGCTCGGCGAGGCTCACCGCCTCCTGCCGCGGATACGGCGAGATCAGGTCGAGGCCGCTGTCGCGCAGCAACGCCACGGCGCGGGCGATCCCCGCCGGCGCGACGATCACGTCCGCGTCGACGAAGACCAGCACCGAGCCGGTCGCGGTGGCCGCCGCCCGCGCGCAGGCATGCGGTTTGCCGAGCCAGCCGGGTGGCAGGTCACCGCCGCGCAGCGCGACGACCCTGCGGTCGCGGTTCGCCCAGCCGGCGAGGATCGCCCCGGTGGCGTCGGTGGACCCGTCGTCGTAGACGACGACCTCCAGGTCGGCGACGTGCTCGGCGGCGAGCAGGGCGGCGAGGCAGCCGTCGAGCCGGGTGGCCTCGTCCCGCACCGGGAGGATCACCGACACCCGCTCGGGGAGGTCGCGGGCCGGCGGCGCGACCCGCAGCAGCCGCGCGTTGACCACCGTGTGCGCGGCCACCCCGACCGACGCCACCGCCGCCGCCCGCGACACCACCGCCGCCCGCGACACCACCGCCGCCCGCGACACCACCGACCGGCGGCGCCCCGCCCGCCACCCGGCCGGCGGTCGCCTCACGGATCGCCCTGGGGAACGTCCCGGCGGTCGCCTCGCCAGGTCCGCAGGCCGGTCGCGAGCACCGCCCCCATCGCCAGCCCGCCGGTCACGGCGACACCCGGACGGCCGAAGAAGGCCGCGTTCGCCAGCACCGAGGACAGGTAGGTCCACCCCAGCAGGGCCAGCGGGATGGCCTCGTCCCGCCGCTCATGGCGATGGCGGTCGGGCAGCGCCAGCAGGACGCCGGTCAGCACCGTGCCGACCAGCAGCCAGCCGAGGAAGTTCGTCAGCGGGATGCCGTTGAGCGCGGGCCCGGACGCCGACCAGGTCCAGTGCCCCGCGGCGACCATCTGCGGATCGAGGAACAGGTCCCAGGTGGCCAGCACCAGCCCGCCGAGCAGCGCGGCGCGGTCCGGCGCGTGCTCGTGCCGGCGGGCCAGCACGTAGGCGGGGTAGGCCATCATCGCCCAGGCCAGCGGGACCACGGCGGCGACCCCGAACACCCGCGGACCCAGCGAGCCCCCGTAGGCGTACCGACCGAACGGCACCCCCGTGTGCACTCCCAGCGTCTCCACGGCGAGCCCCGTACCGACGGTGGAGACGAGGTAGGCCGCCGTCCAGCGCGGGCCGCGGGTCGCCGCCGCGTGCAGGACCGAGGCGGTGAGGACGGTCAGCACCGAGATGATCGTCAGCGCGGCGCGGCTCGTCCCGTCGACCAGCGGATAGGGGATCTGGACCGCGAGGGTCGCCGCCACCGCCAACCACGCCCAGCTCGGTGGGCGCCGGATGGGGGGTTCGCCCGGCATGTGCCGGGTGCCTGGCCGTGCCGCCCGCTGCGCCGTGGACGCCGGGCGGTCGGACATCACCGCACGGGTTCGGGACGGCCGGCGCCTGCCGCGCGGCCGTCGCCGGAGCCGGTCGTGGGCGTGACGGCCGGGGCCTCAGCCAGGGCCGGCAGTTCCTTGCCGAGCACCGCGTAGGGCGTCAGGGTGCCGGGGAACTGGAAGTCCGACAGCAGCGGGACGAATCCCTCACTCGCGTACAACCGCCGCGCCCGGCTGCCGGCGGGCTCCAGCGCGGACAGCGCGGCGGTCCGGTGCGGCACCCCGCGCAGCAGCTCCCGCAGCAGCTGCCGGCCGATGGAACGACCCTGGTAGGTGGGCAGCACGTGCAGCTCGACGATCTCCAGGCAGTCGTCGAGCCAGTGTGCGGCCGCCGGCACCGAGACGGCGCCGAGCGCCTCGACCACCACGTCGTGCCACCATTGGCCGGCCTGGCCGGGCAGCGCGTAGGTGATGCCCACGAGGGTGTCGTCGGCGGTGACGGCGGCGACGGCACGCAGCTCGGGCCGCTCGAAGTGGCGGCGCGCGTGCAGGGCCCGGTCACGGGCGGCCCGGACCGGATCGGCCTCGTGATGGTCGAGGAAGGCCGCCTTGTAGACGCCGATGACGTCGTCGAGACGGGCCTGCATACGGCTCGGCGACCAGCGGACCACCCGCACGTCCTCGTCGGTCACCGGCGTCGCCTCCTGTCCCTGCCCCGGCGGGTTGGCCGGACCTCGCGGACGGGTCCGGCGGGTCAGCAGACCGGGGCGCACCCTCACATCGCTCGACGATAACGCGCCGGTCGCCGAGTGCGCCGGGCGACGGGAATGCCTGCCACGTAACGTCGCCACTATGGCGCGCAGGGCGATTCCTCCGGGTCGGGTGGCAGGCCGATCCGGTCACCGGCCATGGCGAGGCCCGCGCAGCGCGGGGAGCCCGCGAGCAGGTCGGCGGCCAGCAGCGCCACCGCTGGTGCCTGCACCGCGCCGCCCGCGTTCGTCCCCGCGACGACCACCACCCGGCCGGCGTGGCCAGGCACGGCGGTGACCAGGGGTAGCCCGTCCGGGGTGGCGGGCCGCTCGCAGACCCGCGCGTCGCGGACGTCGAGGCGCCCGTCGGCCCCGACCAGCCCGGGGAACAGGCCGGCGACGGCGCGCTCGAAGATCGCCCGCAGCTCGGCCACCCCCGCCGCGGCCGCCGTCCTGGGCGTGAGCCCGAGGTAGCCGAAACCGGCGCTGACGTGGATCAGTGTGCCGTCCGGGGAGAGCGTCACGTTCATCACCCCGAGCGGATCGCCGGCGTGGATCTTCACCGGCCGGCGCAGTCCCGGGTTGGGCAGGGTGAGCGACAGGCCCAGCAGCTGGCTCACCGCGCCGGCGCCGGGCCAGCCGCCGTCGCCGAACAGCCGCGCCAGGGCGGGCCCACCCACGGTGACGACGGCCTGCCGAGCGTCGAGGACCCGCCCGTCCTCGAGATGCAGCCGAACGCTGCCGCTGCCGCCGCTGCCGGCGCCCGCGACCGGATCGAGCCGGGTCACCCGGGTACCGGCCCGGACCTCGACACCGAGCTCGGCGAGCCGGCCGGCCAGCGCCGTGGCCAGATCGTGGATGTTGACGGCGTAGCCGTCCACCTCGACGGCGCCCGCGATCCGGCGCGGGCCGCCCGGCAACGGCACCTCGCGGCCGAGCCCCGGCCAGTCACCGGCCAGCGCCGCCGGCGGCAGCCGTACGGCGCCGGTGTCGGCGGCGCGCTGGAGCCGCTCGCCCGCGGCGAGGTCGGTGGGGTCGAGGTAGATCCGGGTGAGGCGGGCGTCGCGGCGCAGCCCGGCCAGCCAGCCGGCGCCGTCGCGGGCGAACAGCCGCTCCCAGCCGCGCAGCCCGAGCCGGTTCAGCGCGATCACCAGGTCCTGGGCGGTGGCGTGCAGGCCCGGCTGGTCGGCGCGGCGGGTGAAGGCCTCGGCCCAGGCGGTCTCCGCCGGGGTCAGCGAGGCGGGATCGCGCACCTGCCAGCCGCGCTCCGCCGGCCCGCGGGCCAGCACGTCCACCCGGGTCTGATCGGCCTGCGGGAGGGTCTCGGTCGCCGACAGGTGCCGCCCGTTGGAGCCGGCGAACGTCGTGCCCTGCCGGGCCGGGTCGGTGCGCGGCGCCGGCGCGGCGTCGAGGACGACGATGCCGCGGTGGCCGCGCGCGTGCAGCAGCAGGGCGGTCATGAGACCGACGATCCCGCCGCCGACGACCACCACGTCGTGGCCGCCGGAGGCGGGATCCTCAGGGGCCGGGTCCTCGTCGATCCGGCGGTCGGTGGGCTCGAGCAGGTCGGCGCCGGTCAGGTCGTCCAGGTCCGCCCGGCCGACGGCGGCGAGCACCGCCTGGTCGAGATCGTCGTCGCAGGCGGGGGTGCGCATCGCCGCGGAGCACAGGGTGAAGCCCGCGCGGGGCTGGCCGCCCTCGCCCTCGACGCGCGCCGCCAGCAGCTCGCGCACCGGGGCGAGCAGCCGGGGGGCGTTGTCCAGCACGACGGTGAGCTCACGGCGGTCGTAGGCGTCGAGCAGCGCTCCCTCGGTGAACACCTCGGGTTCGGCTACGCTGACGAGCCGGGCGCCGCTGAACATCTTGAGCAGCGCCGCGTCGATCAGGCCCGCGGTCGCCCACGGCCCGCCGTGGACGAGTGGCACGGCGACGGCGACGGCGTCGGCGGCGTCGAGGACCTCCCGCGCGTCCGCGGCGACGCGGACGCTCCCGGCGGGCAGCCGGTGGCGGCGAACCCAGGCGGCGAGCGCCGCGGGGTCGGCGGCGAGCGACGGGGAGCACACCACCAGCCGCAGGCCGCGGGCGGTGCCGGCGCGGGCCACCCGCCCGTTGATGGCGCCGGTGCCCAGCAGCCCCAGCACCCGCGCCGGTGCGCTGTCCGCGGCGAACAGCCGGTCGATCATGAACTGGGCGACGTGCCGCGCGTTGACCTCCGGGGTGTTGCGCACCGTGATGCCCAGCCGGGTGGCGGCGGCACAGTCGACGGCGGCGAGCGAGGTGCCGCGGCGGACCAGCAGCAGCCCGCGGCCGTCCCCGCCTCCCTCGGCGCGGGCGGCCGCCGCCCAGCTGCCGAGGGTCTCGGCGTCGACGGCGTTGGCCCCGACCACGAGCGTGTGCGGGCGCAGCCGCGCGAGCGTCTCGGCCAGCTCCGCCGGTCGGGCGGCGAGTTGCGGGTGCAGCAGCGCGGCGTCGCTCGGCCCGGCCAGCGCGGCCAGCCGCGCGCTCACCGGGGTGGCGATCAGCACCCGGCGCCGTGACGCCGTCCACCGCGACGCGGCCGGCGTCACCGGGGGCGCGGGCGGGGCGGGTCTGCCCTGGAAGGCCCGGGCGGGCTCCTGATCACGCAGGCTCGGCATGCGGCTCGCTTCATCCGGGTCGTCGGGGGTGCGCGGTCGGACCTGCCCCACGGTGCCGGGTGGGTGTCAACGCGCGGTCAAACCGCGTGCCGGCGGGGTGTGGCCCCCGATGCGGCCGGGCGGCCGATCTTCAACGGCCCGTCAACGCGGGTGGGCCGCCAGCGTGGGGTCCGCGGCGAGGTGCAGCAGCGGGTCACGCCCGCCGAGGGTGCCCCGCGAGCCGAGCACGGCGAACCGGGCGAACAGGTCCTCGCTGTACCAGCCGACCTCCGGTGTGCGCCGGACGACCTCGCTGTGCGCCGGCCGGCCGTAGGCGAACCGGCGCAGCGACGCGGTGTCGCGCCACAGGCTGAACGTTCCCTTCAGGCCGATCGGTGCCTCACCGATGCCCGCCGCGAACATCAGGCCGTCGGCCTGCGCGAGATCCGCGACCACCGGCGGCACCGCCCGTCGGAAGGTGAACGTGTGCCGGGCGGCGACCCGCGCCCGGGTGATCACCGCGACCTTCGTGACGGCAGCGCTCGGCGGCCCGGCCGTCGCCGGATCACCGAAGGGCGCGCGCCCCGACCAGCGGCCCCGCGACGACAGCGGGTGCAGGTCGATGCGCCACCGCTCCTCGGCCATCGCCGACCAGGCCCGCACCTGGGGGGAACGCTCGAACGAGCGTGCCGCCGACGGGCTCTGCCACACCGCGAGCATCGCCCACTGGCACGGGTCGGCTCCGCGCAGGCCGAGGCTCTCGGCCGCGCCGGTGCCGAGCAGCTTGGCGAACGTCAGCCCGGAGACGTGTCGCAGCGCCGAGCGGTCGGTGGCCACCCGGGCCAGCGCATGACCGACCCTGCGGCGGGGGACCCGCCAGAAGTCGACGGTCACCAGCGGGGCGAGCGCACCCGTCGCACTCGTCGGACTCGCCGTCTGCATCAACCCCACCTCCGAGCGGACGCCAACCGCAGCAGCCCCTGGCGGGGCGCGCCGTACTTCTCGGTGAACGTGGCAGCCACCGCCGCGCCACCGTCACCGCGGTCACCCCCGGGACCGGCACCGCCGCCGTCGCTCGCGTCGTCGGGGCCGGCCCGCAGCGGCACCACCCGACGGCGGCCGAGGTCGCCCAGCGGATGGCGTCCCGGGTCGGCCACCGTGGCGACCAGCCCGTCGGGACCGCCGCGGGCCAGCAGCTCCGTCAGCGGTGGGCAGGCGACGTACACGACCCCGTCCCGGCGGACGTACTCGCAGCCGAGCACCAGCCCGCCGGCGTCGGCCGGGGAGATCCGCAGCTCCACCCGCAGGTAGTCGTCCAGGGCGATGCTGCCCTGCGGGCTCCAGAGCCGTTCGAAGTGCTGCTCGACGAACTGGACGAGCGTCGAGGAGACGGTCGCCTCGTGCTGGGTGGTGGCCGCCGACGAGAAGCCGACCGGGAAGCTCGACACCAGCGCCCCGGAGTCCCACCGGTGGTACGTGGTCAGGGGCTGCTCGCCGTAGAGCCGCACGGCCAGCCGAGGCCGCAGCACTGGCTCCAGGCGCTCCCGAAGGCCCCCGAGGACCAGCAGGTTCGCGCGGATCCGGGCGGCGACGTCGACCCGGTGGGCGAGGTCCGCGGAGCGCGCGGCCGCGGCGGCCGAGTCCGGGTCGAGCAGCAGGATCTGGACGATCGCCCCGGCGTCGATCGCGGTGAGCACCGCGTCGGCGAAGGCGTCGCGGTGCTCCGCGGCGACGAGGTCCGTCCAGGTGTTCAGCAGTCGCACGCTGCGCCGGGAGGCGGCGACCCGGGTGATGAAGTACGCCGGGTCGAACGCGCCGAGCAGCCGCCCACCGGTGAACTGGGTGGCCCCGGCGGTCACCGGCGCGCTCAGCCGGCGCTCGACGGCCGCGAGCTCCGGAGACCTGCGCTGGCGCAGCAGGGTGGCCGCGCGCTGCCAGGACCGCCGCGCGGCCGGATGGTCGTCCAGCTCGGCGAGGATGTCGCCTCGGCGGACGAGTACCCGCGGTTCCCACAGCGGGTCCGGCGGATCGGCCAGCAGCGGCAGACTCGCGTTGTATGCGGCCAGCGCCCGTTCCGGGCGGTGCTGGTGGCGGTAGAGGTCGCCCAGACGCCGCTGGGCGTGCGCCTCCAGCGGCTGGTTGCCGAGCTCCCGGGCGATGGACAGGCTCAGCGTGAGGCAGGTGATGCCGTCGGCGAGCTCGCCGCGGTCGCCGTGCGCCATCGCGATGCTCACCAGCGTCTCCGCCTCGCCGCGCCGTGCCCCGCCTCGGCGCAGCGCGGCGAGGCAGGCCTCGAAGGCGGCCAGCGCCTCGGCGAGCTCGCCGCGTCCGCGGTGGGTGCCGGCGAGCCCGCGCGCCGCCCGGGCGTCGCTGAGCTCCTCCTCGCTGCCGGCGAGCAGCTCGCGGGCCCGGGCGAAGCGCTCCACCGCCGCTGCCAGCCGGTCGGCCGCGTCGGGGCTCACGGCCGCCGCGGGCTTGCCGTCGGGGTCCGATCCGGGCGCGTCCAGCCGCCAGCAGGCCTCCTCGAAGGCCAGGGTGAGCTCCCGTTCCCCGAGGTTGGTGAGCAGCTCCGCCTCGGCCAGCCGGTGCCCGCCGCGCCGGGCCGCGGCCAGGCCCAGCTCGTGGGTCGTCGCCCAGTCGCCCCAGTGCGCGCCGAAGGCGTAGAAGTCCGCCGCCTCGGCGGCCAGCAGCCAGGTCGGCTGGTCGAGACCGGCCGCGTGCGCCTGCCCCACCAGGGCGAGCAGGTTCGACCGCTCCGTGGCGAACCACACCAGCGGCCGGCGGACGAACTGGGCCAGATCAGCGTCGTCGGCGTCGACGACGGCCCACGTGGCCAGGCGCGCCTCCTCGTCGCCGCCGGGGCCCGTCCATCCCCGGCCGGGATCGAGCACGCGCACCCGCCCGGGGCTGAAGACGTCGACCGCGGCGCGCAACATCACCAGATAGGCGTACAGCAGTCGCCCCAGCGCCGCCCGGTGTTCACCGGACAACGCCGGAGGATCGTGCGGGACCGCGGCATCGGGCCTGTCCGCGCCGTCGGTGCGGTCCGGGGCGACGTCACCTTCGGGCCAGACCGTCACGGTGCCCGCCCCGACGCCCGTGCCGACGCCGGTCTCCTGCTCCCGGGCGAAGACCCGCAGCAGATCGTGGAAGCGGTAGCGCTCGGCCCCGGTCGGGTCGGTCCCCCGCCGCTCCAGCAGCTGCGCGTCGGCGAGCCGGTCCACGACATCCTCGGCCTCGTCCAGATCGAGGTCGAGGACCGCGGCGGCGGCCCACGGGGTGATGTCGTTGACCGCGGGCAGCGACAGCAGACGGAAGGCGCGCTGCTCGTCGGGGGGCCGACCCGCGTAGCTCAGCTGGAAGCTGGCCCGGATCTCCAGGTCGCCGACCTCCAGCCAGGACAGCCGGTCGCGCTCGTTGGCGAGCCGGTGCGCGAGGCGGGTCAGCCGCCAGTGCGGGTGCGCGGCCAGCTTGCGCCCGGCGATCTGGATCGCCAGCGGCAGGTAGCCGCACAGCCCGACGATGTCGCGCGCCGCCTCCGGCTCCGCCTCCACCCGCGCCGCGCCGACCACCTTGGTCAGCAGCTCCACCGCGTCGCTGGGAATGAGGACGTCGACGGTCCAGTAGGGCACGGTCAGCCCGGGCAGGCGGGACCTGCTGGTGATGAGCACGGCGCAGCCCCGGCCGGCCGGCATCAGCGGGCGGATCTGCGCCTCGCCCGCCGCGTTGTCCAGGATGATCAGGACCCGCCGGGTGGCCAGCAGCTCCTGGTACATCTCGGCGAGGTCGTCCGGGTCGGCCGGCACCGCCGCCCGGCTCACCCCGAGCGCCTGGACGAACCGGGCGAGCACCCGCGTCGGGTCCAGCGGCTCGCTGGTGCCGCGCAGGTCGACGTAGAGCGCGTCGGTGAACCCGGCGCGCACGCGGTGGGCGATGTGCACCGCCAGGGCCGTCTTGCCGGCCCCCGCCTTGCCGGCGAAGGCCACCGTGACGCAACCGGCGCCGAGCGCGGCCCGGTCGGTCAGCAGCGCGCACGCCCGGGACTGGATGGTGTCCCGCCCGGTGTACTCGGCGACGTCCGGTGGCAGCGGCTGCCCGCCGCCGGTGACGGGCGCGGCCGGCGACGGGCGGCCCAGGGATCGCGGCGGGGCCCAGGCGAGGCCCGACGCCCCCCGCAGCACGTCCTCCTGCAACCGGCGCAGCCGGGGGGAGTCCAGCCCGAGGTCGTGGCGCGCCGCCAGCCCGTCCCGACAGGCCCGGGCGGCGTCCTCGACCCGGCCGTCGCGGTACAGGGCGAGGACGAGCTCGCGGCACAGCCCGTCGTCGTGCGGGTGGCGGGCGACCAGCATGCGCAGGTCGCCGAGGACCTCCCGGTGCCGGCCCAGCGACAGGTCGGCGGCGATGCGCGTCTTGACCACGTCGAGCTGCACCTCCTCGAGGGCCTCGATGTAGCTGCGCGCGAACGGATGGTCCGTCACGTCCGCCAGCGGCGGGCCGCGCCACAGCGACTGGGCCTCCTGCAGCGGGGCGATCGCGCTGACCGGGTCGCCGTCGTCCACCGCGCGCCGGCCCTGCTCCAGCAGGCGGCGGGCCTGCCAGGCGTCGATCTGCTCCGGGCGGACGGCGAGCAGGTAGCCCGTGCCCTTGCGGACGAGCACCTGGGGCGTCGGGCCCGCCTCCAGCTTGCGGCGCAGCTCGCTGACGTGCGTGCGCAGGGTGGCCATGGCCCGGTCGGGCGGGTCCTCGCCCCAGATCGTCTCCAGCAGCCGGTGGATCGGCACGACCTGGCCGACCTCGAGCAGCAGCACGGTCATCAGCACCTTGCGCTGGGTGCCGCCCAGCGTGAGCGGCGTCCCGGCCGCGGTGACCTCCAGCGGACCGAGGATGGCGAACTGCAGGCTGTCGCGGTCGGGCATCTGGTCCTCTCGGCGCGCGTCCCCGGCCGTTCCCACGACCCCGGGTGATGAGTGTTTATCGCAGCGTGCGCCGGGAGGGGAGGGCGCGGCAACCACCGATCCGGTCCGTTCACTGTCGGTTCGGCGTCAGTGTCGTGGCGCGGGCGGCAGCAACGGATGCTCTCCGTGACCTCCGGCCTCGCGGGCTCTCCCCACTCTCCTCAACGGTCGCTCAATGGACGTGGTGACCGTGCGGGTATGGCCGGTTGACGTGGGTGGGGTGCACTCGCACCAACGAGAACCCGAGGACTACGGGAAACCGGCAGACGGCCGGTGTTGGTGTGGAGGTGTTGACCTGATGGCGATCGAGATGACGAGGATCCTCGCGCGACGGCCCGGGACGCGGGGACGGGCGCCGACCTCGCGCGGCATCCGCCCGGTCCTGGTGACACAGGCGGAGCCACTGCCGACGGGGCCGCTGGCGACGGGGCCGCTGGCGACGGGGCCGCTGGCGGCCCAGGGTTCGCCGGGGGAGGCGTCCTCGGTGGAGGTGTTCCCGGCGGGGCGGCCGGCGGCCGGGGACGCGGCGGACGCGCTGCCCCGGCGGGCCGGCGGGCTGCCGCACGACGTGGTGTTCCGGGACGCGTCGAGCCGGCGGGCCGCGGTCCGGCAGGTGTGGGTCGAGGCCGACGAGGACGCGGTGCTCGCCGACTGGGGTTCGCGGGGGCGGGTCGAGTTGATGGCCGCCCGCCGCCCGTTCGTGCTGGAGGCGGACGTCGACGGCCGGGGTGTGCGCCTGGTCGAGCCGATGGGGCTGGTGCCGGTCGCGGCGTTCACGCCCGAGCGGGTCGGTGGCCGGGTGCGCCTGGCGGACGGTGCGTCGCTGCGGTGGCTCGAGCCGACCCGCGCCGAGTTCGCCAGCGGCCTGGTGGGGCACCGCGAGGTCAACATCATTCGGTTCGCGCTGGACGGGACGGCGCTGGTGATCGCCGATCCCGACCTGCTCGACCCCCAGGTCACCCGGGTGGGCCGGGTGGGCCGGGTGGCGGTCGCGGGCCCGGGGGATACCCGTCGGGGGGATGCCCCGGATCCGCGGCTGGGCTGGGTGCCCGACGTGGTGGCGCTGCTGGTGCTGGGCTGGTTCCTGCGCCTGCTGGAGCGCACACCCGCCGCGCCCGCTCGCTCATATGTTCGCCACCTGGGTGTTTGACGAGCCGGCCGAACGCGGGCTACCTTTCCCGGTATTCGAACCTGTGTTCGACGTCGGGAGGGCTGTCATGACCGTCATGGGCCGACCTGTCCGTGGCCTGGGCCCCGCGGGGGACGCCGCTCGGACGCAGGGTACGTCCGCCGGGCCCGGCGTCTGTGCCGGACCGGCCGGGCGGGCCCTGCTGCCGGCCGCGGGGCTGCCCCACCGCTCCCGGGACGAGCTGCTCGCCGCCGCCCGCCGTGGCCTGGGGGAGGCCGAGTACACCACCCGGGTCGGGGAGCGGTACGCCCTCGCCCATCTCGCGGCCCTGCGGGCCGCCGCGGCGGTGCTGGCCGACCGGGCGCGCCCGCGCCCCGGCCGCCGGGGCCGGCCGGTCAGCGCGTGGTGCCTGCTCGTGCGGGTCGCCCCCGAGCTCACCGAGTGGGCGGACTTCTTCGCGGCGGGCGCCGGCCGGCGGGCGGCCGCGGAAGCCGGGCTGAACGTGGTGGGCCGGCGGGACGCCGACGATCTGATCCGCCAGGTGGAGCTGTTCATCGGCGCCGTCGAGGACGCGCTGGGGCTGCCGTCCCAGCCGGTGCTCGCCGGCAGCGGCCCGGCCGAGGGCGGGCCGGTCGCCGCCCCGCCGGGGCGGGGTTAACCGGCGTGGCAGGCCCGGCGGCGCTGGCCGCCCTGCAGGAGATCGCCCGTAGCCCGGCGCGGCGGGTGGGGGACAGTGGCGGGCGGCTGCTGCCGGTCGTCTCCGCTCTCGCCGCGGTCCTGCCCGAGGCAGGGCTGCGGCGAGGGACGACGGTCGCGGTCACCGGATCCGCCTCGCTGCTGCTGACGGTGCTGTGCGGGCCGTCCCAGGCGGGCGCGTGGTGCGCGGTCGTGGGTTTCGCCCAGCTCGGTCTGCTCGCCGCCGCCGAGGCGGGCGTCGAGCTGGAGCGCCTCGTGCTGGTGCCCGCCGCGGGCGCGCGGTGGCCGGCGGTCGCGGCCGCGCTGCTCGACGCCATGGACGTCGTGGTCGTCCGGCCGCCGGACCGGTCCCGGCCGGCGGACGGGCGGCGGCTGATGGCACGCGCGCGGGAGCGGGGAGCCGTCCTGGTCGCCGTGGGCGGCTGGGAGGGAGCCGACCTGCGGGTGGTCGCCGTCGAGCGGCGGTGGGACGGCGTCGGTCCCGGTCATGGCCGGGTGCGGACAGGCAACCTGCTGGTGGAGGTGTCGGGGCGCGGCGCGGCGCGGCGATCCCGCCGGGTGTGGCTGTCCGGCACCGGGGCCTCGCCCGCGTCGGCGCCCGACGCGGCGTCGGTGCGGGTCCTGCCCGTCGGGGTGGCCTGAGATGCCGGTCCGCATGCTCGCCGTGCACTACCCGGACTGGCCGGTCATCGCCGCCGGTGCCGCTGCCGACCAGCCCGCCGCGGTGCTGGCCGCGGGGCGGGTGATCGCCGTGACCCCCG
Organism: Frankia sp. RB5; assembly: GCF_059816245.1. Taxonomy (NCBI): domain Bacteria; kingdom Bacillati; phylum Actinomycetota; class Actinomycetes; order Frankiales; family Frankiaceae; genus Frankia; species Frankia sp. RB5. The sequence continues at coordinate 10,943 of NZ_JCBATA010000007.1, read as the reverse complement.
CGGCCCGGCACCTGGGAGTGCGCCCGGGCCTGCGCCGGCGGGAGGCACAGTCCCGCTGCCCCGAGATCGTCCTGGTGTCGGCCGATCCGGGGCGGGCCGCCCGGGTCTTCGAGCCGCTGGTCGTCGCGGTCGAGTCGGTGATTCCCGGGGTGGAGGTACGGAGCCCCGGGGAGTGCGTCGTGCCGGTCCGCGGCGCCGCCCGGTATTTCGGCGGGGACGAGGCCGCCGTCGGCGAGGTGCGCCGGGCGCTGGCCGCCGCCTGGCCGGCCGCGGCCAGGCTGGCCGGGTCTGCCGGGAGCGGGCCGGCCGAGATGGCCGGTGCGCCGCCGTCCTGCGGGATCGGGGTGGCCGAGGGGCCGTTCGCCGCCGGGGTCGCCGCCCGGGCCGGCGCGGTCGTCCCGCCAGGGGGCAGCGCGGCCTTCCTCGCCCCGCTTCCCGTCGACCTGCTCGGCGACGACGCGCTCGTCGAGCTCCTGCGCCGGCTGGGGCTGGTCACGCTCGGGAGTTTCGCGGTGCTGCCGGCCGCCGACGTGGCCGCCCGGTTCGGACCGGGCGGCGGCTGGGCGCACCGGCTGGCCCAAGGAGTGGACCCGCGGGCCGTGGCCCCGCGGGAGCAGCCCCTCGACCTCGGAGTCACCACGGCGTTCGAGCCGCCGGCCGACCGGATCGAGCGGGCGGCCCTCGCCGCCCGCCGCCTCGCCGAGCAGGCGCACGAGCGGCTCCGTGAGCAGGGGCTGGCCTGCACCGGGATCCGGATCGAAGCGGAGACCGAGCGCGGCGAGCACCACGTGCGGACCTGGCGTCACGACGGTCCCCTGTCCGCCGCCGCCATCACCGACCGTGTCCGCTGGCAGCTGGATGGCTGGCTCGCCGGCTCGGCGCCCTGCGCGGACGAGGCACCCGCCGCCCGCCTCCCACCCTCCGCCCCGCCCGTGGAACAGACGGGCGGCCCGCTGATGCCGGGGCCGGGGCCGTCGGCGGGTCTGGTCCGGCTCCGGGTCGATCCGGTGGGTCTGCTGCCCGCGGACGGCCGCCAGCTCGGGCTGTGGGGGGAGCCGGGCGCGGCCGCCGCCCGCGTCGCCCGGGCCCTCACCCGGGTGCAGGGCCTGCTGGGGCCGGAGGCGGTACTCGTCGGGATGGTCGAGGGCGGCCGTGATCCCGCCGACCGGATTCGGCTGGCGCCGTGGGGGGAGCCCCGGGCCAGCACCGGCCTGGACCGGCCCTGGCCCGGCGCGCTGCCGTCCCCGGCGCCGACGCTCGTGCACCGCCCGCCGCTGGCAGCCCGCGTGCTCGACGCCGCCGGCGAGCCGGTGGGCGTCAGCGCGCGGTGCGCGGTGACGGCGCCGCCCGCCCGGCTCGTCATCGGCACGGGCCCGCCGCTGGCGGTGACCGGCTGGGCCGGGCCCTGGCCGGTCGACGAACGCTGGTGGGATGCCCATGCACGGCGGCGGGCCCGCTTCCAGCTCAGCGTCGAGGAGGGGCATGCGTACCTGCTCGCCGTCGCGGGCGGCCAGTGGTGGGTGGAGGCGTCCTATGACTGAGCCGACATCGGGTCGCGGGTCGACATCGGGTCGCGGGCCCGTGCCGGATTCCGGGCACGCGTCGGGGTCGGGGCGGGGTGGGGCGGTGCCGGGGGACAGCCCGGTCGGCGACGGTGGGGACAGCCCGGCCTGGTCGCGCCGGCGCGCACCCTACCGGCCGCCCGCGAGCCTGCGGGCCGCGCCGAGCGCCGCCGTGGTGCCCTACGCGGAGCTGCACTGCCACTCCGCGTTCAGCTTCCTCGACGGCGCGAGCCAGCCGGAGGATCTCGTCGAGGAGGCGGTGCGGCTCGGGCTGTCGGCGCTCGCCCTCACCGATCACGACGGGCTCTACGGCGTCGTCCGGTTCGCGGAGGCGGCCCGGGAGGTGGGGTTGCCGACCGCGTTCGGCGCGGAGATCTCGCTCGGCGCGCCCGAGGCCCGTGCGGGGGAGCCCGATCCGGGCGGCGACCATCTGCTCGTCCTCGCCCGGGACCCCGAGGGCTACCGGCGGCTGTCCCGTGTGCTGTCCGACGCTCATCTTGCCGGGGGCGAGAAGGGCCGGCTGGTGGCCGGGATCGAGCAGTGCGCCCAGGCGGCCGGCGGGCACTGGCAGATCCTCACCGGATGCCGCAAGGGCCCGGTGCCCCGGGCGCTGGCCCGCGGCGGGCCGGCCGCGGCCGGGGCGGCCCTCGCCGACCTGGTGGAGCTGTTCGGCCGGGACAACGTGGCAGTGGAGATCACCGACCATGCCCACCCGCTGGACGCGGACCGGGGCGACGCCCTCGCCGAGCTGGCCCGCGCCGCGCGGCTGCCCCTGGTGGCCACCGGCAACGTCCACTACGCCGGGCCCGGCGCGGCCCGGCTCGCGGCGACGATGGCCGCGGTGCGGGCGCGGCGCAGCCTGGAGGAGATGGACGGCTGGCTGCCGGCCGCCGCCGGCGCGCACCTGCGGTCGGGGGCCGAGATGGCGGACCGCTTCGCCCGGTTCCCCGGGGCGGTGGAGCGGGCGGCCAGCCTCGGCGCGGCCTGCGCCTTCGACCTGCAGCTGGTCGCGCCGCGGCTGCCTGACTTCCCCGTCCCCCCGGGGCACACCGAGGCGAGCTGGCTGCGGCTGCTCACCATGCAGGGCGCGGCGCGCCGCTACGGCCCGGCCGGGCAGGAACGGGTGGTCGGCGCCTACGACCAGCTCGCCCACGAGCTGGCACTGATCGAGCAGCTTGGGTTCCCGGGGTACTTCCTGATCGTCCACGACATCGTCGAGTTCTGCCGCCGGCACCGGATCCTCTGCCAGGGGCGGGGATCGGCGGCGAACTCGGCCGTCTGCTATGCCCTGGGCATCACCGGTGTCGACGCGGTCTCCTTCGGCCTGCTGTTCGAGCGGTTCCTCGCCCCGGAGCGGGACGGCCCACCCGACATCGACCTGGACATCGAGTCCGGCCGCCGGGAGGAGGTGATCCAGTACGTCTACCGCCGCTACGGACGGGACCGGGCCGCCCAGGTGGCGAACGTGATCACCTACCGGCCGCGGTCCGCGGTCCGGGACGTGGCCCGGGCGCTGGGATTCTCCCCGGGCCAGCAGGACGCCTGGTCCAAGCAGCTCGACCGGTGGTCGCGGCCCGGCGCCGGGGCCTCCGACGGCGCGGGCGGACCCGAGCACGACATCCCGTCCGCGGTGACCCGGCTGTCCGACCAGCTGCTGGGGTTCCCCCGCCACCTGGGCATCCACTCCGGCGGCATGGTGATCTGCGACCGGCCGGTCGGGGAGGTGGTGCCCGTGGAATGGGCCCGGATGCCCGGCCGCACGGTGATCCAGTGGGACAAGGACGACTGCGCGGCCGCCGGCCTGGTGAAGTTCGACCTGCTTGGCCTCGGCATGCTCGAGATGCTGCACCGGGCGTTCGACCTCATCCTCGACCACCACGGGCGTGACCTCGATCTGTCGACGATCCCCCCGGAGGACCCGGCCGTCTACGACATGCTGTGCGCGGCCGACTCCATCGGGGTGTTCCAGGTGGAGAGCCGCGCCCAGATGGCGACGCTGCCCCGGCTGCGGCCCCGGCGCTTCTACGACCTGGTGATCGAGGTGGCGCTGATCCGTCCCGGTCCGATCCAGGGCGGCTCGGTCCACCCCTACCTCCGCCGCCGCAACGGGACGGAGGAGGTGACCTACCCGCATCCGCTGCTGCGCCGGTCGCTGGCGAAGACCCTGGGCGTCCCGCTGTTCCAGGAGCAGCTCATGCAGATGGCGATCGACATCGCCGGCTTCTCGGCGGCCGAGGCCGACGAGCTGCGCCGGGCGATGGGGGCCAAGCGGTCCGCCGAGCGCATCGAACGGCTGCGCGAGCGGCTCTACACCGGCATGGCGGCCAGCGGCATCACCGGCGCGCTGGCCGACGACCTGTTCACCAAGCTGTCCGCCTTCGCGAACTTCGGCTTCCCCGAGAGCCACTCGGTGAGCTTCGCCTTCCTCGTCTACGCCAGCTCCTGGATCAAGCTCTACTATCCGGCGGCGTTCTGCGCGGCGCTGCTGGGCGCGCAGCCGATGGGCTTCTACTCCCCGCAGAGCCTGGTCGCCGACGCCCGCCGGCACGGCGTCGAGGTGCTGCGGCCGGACGTCAACGCCTCCGGCGTCGGGGCGATCCTCGTCGGGGACGAGCCGCGGGTGCGGCTGGGGCTTGCCGGAGTCCGGCGGGTGGGCGACGGTCTCGCCCGCCGCGTCGTCGACGCGCGGGCGGCCGGCGGCCCCTTCGCGGACATGGCCGATCTCGTCCGCCGGGTCGGCCTGTCCGTCGACCAGGTCGAGGCCCTGGCCACCGCGGGCGCGTTCGACTGCTTCGGGGTGACCCGCCGTGAGGCGCTGTGGGCCGCGGGCGCGGTGGCGCAGGCCCGGCCGGACCGCCTCGACGGGATGGTCTTCGGCGCCGACGTCACCGCGGTCGCGCCCTACCTGCCGGAGATGACCGAGGTGGAGGAGTCCGCGGCCGACCTGTGGGCGACGGGCATCACCACCGAGGGGTACCCCACCCGCTTCCTGCGGGAGCGGCTCGACGCCCGCGGGGTCACCACCGCCGCCGGACTGCGCGACGCCGACGCGGGGCGGCGGGTGCTGGTGGCCGGGATCGTCACCCATCGTCAGCGGCCGGCGACCGCCGGAGGCACCACATTCGTCAACCTGGAGGACGAGACGGGGCTGGTGAACGTGATCTGTTCCCCCGGCCTGTGGGCCCGCCACCGGGTGGTGGCCCGGACGGCGACCGCCCTGGTCGTGCGGGGGCGCATCGAGCGGGCCGACGGGGTGACCAATGTGATCGCCGAACGGCTGTGGCCGCTGTCGGTCGCCGCCCCGAACCGGTCCCGGGACTTTCGATAAGCGGAGCGCCAGATGTTGCACGCAGCGTAGTTATCATTCACTATCGGTTATCTCTTGGGGTGCTGCGGGTGACGAAGCAGGAGATCATCGATGTTGTTGACTGGTTCCGCGATCCGCCACCGCGGGCGACGCCGCGCCGTAGCGTCCGCCGTGGCACGCCCGGCGAGAGCGGCGTATCACAACACCGTGGTAGTGCGGCTGCTGGGCCTCTCGGCCGGCGGGCTCGCCGTCGGTGTCGTCATCGGACTCGTCGTGGGGCGCTGACCGGCGGGCGCGAGCCAGCGGGCGGACCAGCCCGCCCAGCGGCGAACCACACACAGGAGGAGCCGACGCGGATGGACGGTCATGTCGTCGACACCGACCTGCGCCGCGCCGCGGTCTGGCCGGGCCTGTGGGCGGTGCTGCCCGCGCCGGACCCACGCGCGGTGATCATCGACGCCGGCGGGGGCAGCGGCGGGTTCGCCGTCCCGATCGCCGCGGCCGGCCATGCGGTGACCGTCGTCGACCCCTCGCCGGACGCGCTCGCGGCCCTGCGGCGGCGGGCGGCGGAGCGGGGGCTCGCCGAGCGGATCACGGCGGTGCAGGGCGACCTGGGCGACCTGGTGGGTCTCGTCGGCGCCGGGCGGGCGCAGGTGCTGCTGTGCCACTCCGTCCTGGAGGTCGTGGACGATCCGCCGAGCGCCCTGGCGGAGGCGTTGCGGGTGCTGCGGCCCGGCGGGGCGCTCAGCCTCGTCGTGCCCGGCGCCGCCGCCGCGGTGGTGCGCCACGCCGTCGCCGGGCGCGTGGACGAGGCGCTCGCGGCGCTGCTCGACGAGGGCCCGCGCCCGCGCGGGGTGCCGCGGCGGTACTCCACGGCCGGAATCGCGACACTCGTGCGCGCGGCGGGGGCCGAGGTGCTCGAGGTGCATGGGGTGCGGATCTTCGCCGATCTCGTCCCGGCCGAGCGGCGAGCCGATCCGGGCGCGGCCGAACGGCTGCTGCGCCTCGAGCTCGCGGCCGCCCGGCATCCGGCCCTGCGTGACCTCGCGGCCCAGCTGCATGTGCTCGCCCGCCGACCGGGGCCGGGGCCGGCCCCACCGCCGCTGTCGGCGTCGTCGAGCCTGCCGTCGTCGGTCCTGTCGTCGTCGGCGCCGGCCGGGGGGAGCGGTGCGGGTGGGCGCTGACAGCACGATCCTGCACGTCGACATGGACGCCTTCTTCGCCTCGGTGGAGCTGCGCCGCCGCCCGGAGCTGCGCGGCCGGCCGGTGATCGTGGCCGGCGGGGAGCGGGGCGTCGTGCTGTCGGCGACCTACGAGGCCCGCGCCTATGGCGTGCGCAGCGCGATGCCGATGGGCCGCGCCCGCCGGCTGTGTCCGGCCGCGGTGGTGGTCCCGCCCGATCACGCCGCCTACCGGGCGGCGTCGGTGGAGATCATGCGCCTCTTCCAGGACGTGACACCGCTGGTCGCCCCGCTGTCGGTGGACGAGGCGTTCCTCGACGTCGCGGGAGCCCGGGGGTTGTTCGGCCCGCCGGCGCGGATCGCGGTGAACCTGCGCCGCCGGGTCGCGAGCGAACAGCACCTCACCTGCTCGGTCGGGGTCGCCCCGTCGATGTTCGTCGCCAAGATCGCGTCGACGCGGTGCAAACCGGACGGGCTCGCGGTCATCGCCCCGGACGCGGTCCTGTCCTTCCTGCACCCGCTGCCGGCGGGGGCGCTGTGGGGGGTCGGCCCGCGGGCCCAGACGGTGCTGGAGCGCCTCGGCCTGCGCACGATCGGCGACATCGCCGCCACCCCGGTGGACACGCTGCGCCATGCCCTGGGGGAGGCCGCCGGAACCCACCTGCACCGGCTGTCCTGGGGGATCGACGAGCGGCGGGTGGATCCCGGCCACCAGGACGTCACGATCGGCGCAGAACGGACCTTCCCCACCGACGTGCGCGATCCTGCGGTGCTGGCCCGGGAGCTGCTGCGGCTGTCCGGGCGGGTGGCCGCCACGCTGCGCCGGCGGCGTCGCAGGGCCCGGACCGTCTCGGTGAAGGTACGCTACGGCGACTTCCGGACCCTCACCCGCGCCCGAACGCTGCGGGACGCCACCGACGTCTCCCAGGCGATCTACACCGCCGCCGTCGGGCTGGTCGCCGACCTCGGCCTGCTGCCCGCGAGGGCGGGCGTGGACAGCGACGTCGGTATGAGGCCGGATACGCACGACGGCCACGGCCACGTCGACGGTGGCAGCGGCAGCGGTGGCAGCGGTGTCGGTGTGGCGGCGGTGCGGCTGGTCGGGGTGCGGGTCGGCAATCTGCAGGATGCCGGCAGCGGCGGGCGTCAGCTGCTGCTCGGGGAGCGGCCCGACGGCTGGGCGGAGGTGGACCGGGCGTCCGACCGGGCTCAGGCGCGCTACGGCGCGGCGGCGGTCGGCCCGGCGAGTCTGCTCGGGCGGCCCACGGCGAACCGTTCGTCCGAACGACCCGGGGCGGGCGGGAACGGGGCGACCCGGGCATGAACGGCGTGGCGGCGGGCATCGGGAGAGGAGGGGTACCGGGGGCGCGCCGGCGTTTGGGGTGGCGCGTCACGCGGGACGGCAGGTGCGGGGTGGTGAGGGGAATGACGTGGTTCCAACCGGCATGACGGGTTGCCTACCGCGCCTGCCCGTGCACGCCTATTCTTGGTTGTCAGGCCCGTCCCTGCGGGCCTGCGGTCGTGGGAGGAGCGTCGATGCCGCTCTCGGAGAACGAGCAGCGCCTTCTGGAGCAGATCGAGCGCGCTCTCGTCGAGGATGATCCGAAGTTCGCCAGTGCCGTCCGGTCGACGGACCCTCGCACCTATCTGAGGCGACGTGTGCTCCGCAGCGCGTTCGTCTTCCTGCTCGGGCTCGTGGTCCTGGTCGTCGGCGTGGTCCTCAACCAGGTGCCGCTGACGGTGATCCTGGGCATCCTCGGATTCCTGATGATGTTGTTCGCGGCGCTGCGAGGAGCCGCGGACCTGCGCCGGATCAGCGGACGGGACGTGGGCGGCCGCCGCCCGGGCGGGCGGTCCCGCACGGGCAGATCCCGCCCGCGGACGAGAACGCCGTTCATGGAGCGGGTCGAGGAGCGGTGGCGGCGGCGCTGGGAAGACCGCCCCTGAGCGCAGCGGCCGGCGCTGTGCCGGCGTTGGCCGGGATGCGCGGGGCCGAGGGGCCGGGAAGATCACAGTTCCACGCGTGGCCTGGGGCTCTGATCCCCGCCGGGCTCTAGGGCTCTGAACCCCGCGGGCCGGACTGGGACAGGGCGGGGCGCGCGTGGTCCGGGTGGGTGCCGGTGGACGAGCCGTTCTGGCTGCCCGGATGGCGGAGGCGCGTCGAGCGGGGCTCCGCCGGGGGATACAGGCTCGGCGGGCGGTTGGTGGCGTCCACTGACGTGCGGCGGCCGCCCACGGGCAGCCAGCGGTGACGGTCGGTGCTCCGGGAGGTACCGACGGCGGTCACGGCATCGGCCGCGCCTGGTTCCCCGCGGCGGAAGACCGACGGCGGCACGAGGCGGGCCATGATCCGTCGCCCGCGGGGGGCGACCGACCACAGCGTCCCGGCGACGAGCTCCACGTCCCTGGCCACCTCGGCGGGCGGGGGCGGGCTGGCCAGCTCCGGCGGTGCGTAGCGGGCCCGCTCCTCCGCGGCGGCAAGCCGACCGAACGCCTCGCGCACCGGCTGGTACGTCGGCGACGCGCCGCCGTCCCCGCCGGCCTCCGGGCCGTCGTTCTCGGCGCCGCGAGCCGCCGGGCGGTCGGCGCCCGGCGGCTCGGCGTCCAGGTACGCGGTCAGCCGGGCGACGCCGGCTCGGGGCGAGTCGCTCGTCCGAATGGTCACCCCGAGGTCCGCGGCGACGTCGAGCAGCTCGGCCCAGGCCTCGTGCACCTGGGCGACGGCCCCCGCCTGATCATCGCCGCTGGTCCCGCCGGGGTCGCCGCCCGCCACCGCCCCGGGGCCGTGGCGCCCGGGCCGCAGCCGGGCGCGGCGGCGCCGGACCCGGATGATCGCGGGCGTGGCCAGCCCGAGCAGCAGGAAGGGCGTCGCCACCAGCAGCGCGAACACCCACATCGGCAGGCCCCCGGGCGCCGCGGAGGCCGGCTTGCCGGCCTGCGGGGCCGAGGAGCCCGCGGCGGCGCTGGGGGTGGGCGCCGCGCTGGGCACGGGAACCGGGCCACCCGCCGGGTCCGGCTGGGGGGTGGCCGGCAGCTCGGGCCCCTGGGAGGCGGCCGCGCCGTCGGGGTCGTCCACCCCGGCGGGGGCATACGAGGGCGCGGTGGTCGCCCCGTCGGCCCGGCGGGTCGGCTCGAAGCTCACCCAGCCGACGTTCGGGAACCACACCTCCGGCCAGGCGTGTGCCTGCCGGTTCGTGACGAGGTAGCTGCCGTCGGCCTGCCGCTCGCCGGGCACGAACCCGATCGCGACGCGGGCGGCGGCGCCGAGCATCCGGACCATCACCGTCATCGCCGAGGCGAACTGCTCGCAGTACCCGGTGCGGGTGTCGAACAGGAACTCGGAGAGGGCGCCTTCCTGGGTGGTCGGCGCGCCGCGCAGATCGTAGGTGAACAGCGGGCCGCGCAGGTACTCCTGGATCGCGTAGATCTTCTCGTACGGGGTGCGGGCGCCGCGGGTGACGGTGGCGACGAGCTGGCGCAGCCGCGGGTCGAGGTCGGCGGGCAGCGCGGTGTCGACGGCGAGCTCGTCGGGGACCGGCCCGCTGGATGCCTGCAGCTCCTGCCGGGTCGGGTTCGGTACGACCGCGTCGACCTGGTATTTCGCCCCCGAGGTGGAGGTACGGGTGGAGAAGATCGTGCCGGTCGGGGTGGCGAGCCGCCAGTCGCCGACCAGGCCCCTGACCCTCGTCGGGACACCGGGGACGGGCAGGTAGAGCTCGTTGAAGCGGCTGGTCACCGAGATGGACGCGCTGGTCGTGACGGTGCCGCCGCCGAGGCGCGGCTTGGGCAGGCCCTCGCTGATGCGGTTGTCCCGGGTCGCGTTGAGCGCCCGCAGGGTGAACAGCTGCCCGTCGAAGTTCTCCAGCGCGGTCAGCCGAAGGTAGTGGGGAGTGTCCTCGCGCACGTTCAGCAACGGCACCTCGTTGCTGGCGTGCAGCTGCTGGCTGACCGAGACGATCGGCTGCACGACGCTCGCCGAGCTCGGGCCGTCCCCGGCGCCGTAGCCGCCCTTGCGGGACACGAGGCCCTCGCCGTCCAGCGACGGCACGCCCATCGGCACCGTGACCGCGACGACGAGCGCGGCGAGCGCGACGCCGAGGGCGTTCACCGTCACTCGGCCGCCGAACGCCTCGCCCTCGCGCCGCTCGGCCCCGTCGGACACGGTGCGGCCCCAGCGGCCGAAGGCGAGCCGGCCGTCGAGCATCAGCAGGGCGATGAAGCTCACCGCGCCCAGCAGAAACGGCACCGGCCCCACGCCGCCGGGCAGGATCGCCGCCGACACCGCGTACAGGGCGAGCAGCGGCAGGCCGCCGAATGTCGGGCGGTCGAGCGTCACCACGATCAGGTCGACGAGCATCGCCGTGAGGTAGATGCCGGTGACGGTCAGCACGACCACGCCGGGGCGGTGCGGCACCGGCGTGGCCAGCCGGGAGATGTCCGAGCTGCCGGCGGAGATGAGCTCCCGCAGCGTGCGCACCGTCCCGCTGGTCGGCACCACCCCGAACAGCGCCGTGCTGCGCGCGCACAGCACGGTCACCACGACGAGCAGGCCGGCGAGGCTGAGCAGCAGGCCGGCGGCGGTCGGCAGCCGCAACAGCCGGCCGGCCGTCGCGGTCCCGACGGCGACGACGACGGCGATCAGCACCGGCACGAACCACCAGGCCGTCCCGTCGAACAGCCGGGACAGGGCACTGGTGGACAGCAGGCAGGCGATCGTCGCCACGGTGGTGGGCACCAACCGGGTGTTCATCCGCCCCCCCGCCCGAACTCGGCGCCGGCGCCGGCGGTGGCGCGGGCCGCGGCGGCGGGAAGGGTACGCCGGCTCCCCGGCCGAAATGCTGGAGCGCGCCGAGGACCTGGCGCGCGGCCTCGGCCGGGAGCGGGAGGCAGCCG
>NZ_JCBATA010000079.1:0-36468 GCF_059816245.1 Frankia sp. RB5 | reverse complement strand
CGCCCGGGCGGCCAGCGCCAGGGGAGCGAGGCCGAAGGCGGTTGCCGGGCTACCCGCCGCGAGGAAGAGAGTCTTCATCGCAGGAGGATGGAGAGCGCTCCTCGGAAGCCGCTCAAAGCTCGCTGGAGGACGTCGCCGCTCCACTGGAGCACTGAGCGGTCTCCCGCCGCCGCGTCCGGCGCGCGGGGCTGTGGTCAGACCGCCGAGCCGGTCCGGTCGGCCACCGTCGGAGGCTCGGCGTCGACTGTGACGTGGGGGCGGACGTGTCGTTGTACCACCATGGTGAGGATCGCGACGGCGGCCATGATGCTGCCGCTGATCGCCGCGTTGACGTGCAGGGCATGGGTGAAGGCGTCGCGGGCAGTCGCGAGCAGGTCCGCGCCGATCTGGCCGGACAGCCGGTCGGTGAGGTCCACGGCGCCGCCGAGGGTGTTCCGTGCGCCCTCGGCGGCTTCGGCCGGGTGCCCGGTGGGACAGCGCCGCTCATGTCGGAACGGTAGACGGCGTTGCCGACGCTGCCGATGACGGCGATGCCCAGGGCCATGCCGAGTTCACCGCCGGTCTCGGACGTGGCGGACGCTGAGCCGGCCTTCTCGGGCGGGGCGGAGTTCACGATCAGATCGGTGCTCAACGTCATCATGGGGCCGAGCCCGACGCCGATGGCGAACGTTGCGATCATCAGTACCGCCAGGCCGGAGGATGTCGGCAGTTGGGTCAGGAGCCCGTAGCCGGCGGCGGCGACCAGCAGCCCGGTCCCTACGATGGTCGCCGGACGCACCCGGCGGGCCAGTGCCGGGCCCAGGTTGGTCCCGAGGATCAGGCCGGCAGCGCCGGGGATCATCCACAGCCCGGCCACGAACGGTGTCAGCCCTTCCACGAGCTGCAGGTACTGGGTGATGAAGAGCTGGGTCCCCGCCATGGCGAGAATGCTCAGGGTCATCGTCCCCAGCGAGGCGCTGAACGCGGGCTTGGTGAACAGCCCGTGGTCCAGGAACGGAACGGCCAGACGTCGCTGCCGGACGGCGAAGGCCACGGCGAGGGCAAGGCCGGCCGCCGTGATCAGGATGGCCTCGCCGTCGACGCCGTTCTCCGCCAGCCGCTTGAGGCCGTAGACGATCAGGAGGATGGTGGCCAGGGTCATGGCCGCGCTGATCAGGTCCAGCGGGCCCGGGTCGGGGTCGCGGGCCTCGGGTAGCAGGATCGGGCCTGTGATCAGTAGCAGCAGCATCACGGGCACAGAGAGCAGGAAGACCGATCCCCACCAGAAATGCTCCAGCAGCAGCCCCCCGAAGAGCGGGCCGAGGGTCGAGCCCACGGAGAAGCAGGTCATCCAGGCGCCGATGGCGACAGTGCGCTGGCGGGGGTCCTGGAACATCGTGCTGATCAGCGAGAGCGTGGACGGCATCAGCGCGCCGCCCGCCAGTCCGAGCGCCGCGCGGGCCAGAATCAGGCTCGTGGGGCTGGTGGAGAAGGACGCGAGCACGGAGGCCGCGCCGAAGGCGGCCGCACCGATGATCAGTAGTCTGCGGCGGCCGATCCGGTCGCCCCGGGCGCCCAGGGTGATCAGTGATCCGGCGATCAGGAAGCCGTAGATATCCATGATCCACAGAAGCTGCGCGCTGCTGGGCCTGAGATCCGCGCTCAGGTGGGGGAGCGCCAGATGCAGCACCGAGTTGTTCAGCGCAATGAGGAGGGTGGGAAGCGCGAGCACCGCCAGGCCGATCCATTCCCGACGGCCGGCGCGGGGAGCGGTGGAAATCGTTGGATTCACGGGGGGATCCAATTTTTCTGGTGCCTCCAACCACCGACTTTCTCCGCGTCGGCGGCACGCGACACCAGGAAGATTCTAGCGGAAGCGCTTTCCCGCGCTGTCCACGGAAGCGGGATCTCTCCAGAGAGACCCGGTCTGGACGAGCGGGTGGTCACGGGCCTGCATGATGTGGCCATAGCTGGCGGCGTCCGCGCTCACGTTACGAGCGTGCCGAGAGCCTGAGCACGCCGCTCCGTGACCTCGCCACTGCACAGGCGCCCGGCAGGGATCGAACCTGCGACCTGGTGCTTAGAAGGCACGGAAAGCACCAGGTGTCCCGGGGGCTCGCCCTGTTCGCGCTGTCCGCCGACGTCCGTCTCCGTCCGCCGGCGTCCGTGGCTGTTGCTACAGCGGTAGCTACATCTGGCGGGACCTCCGACCGCCCGATTACAAGATCGGCGCGTTCGTCCGCGGACGTCCGCTGATATTCGTACAGCCTGGTCGGCCGCCTGCCCAGTTCCGCCCTCGTCCGCTGACGTCTGCCGGTGTTCGAGGGCTCGTCTGTACGGATGGCTGTACGCGAGCACGGGTCTGCGCGCATCACGAGCTTGGGAAACCTGTGCGGCTTGCGGCGCTGGTCAGGGCGGGGACGGGGCCCTGCCCAGGTCGACGGCGGTCCTGTGCCCTCCGTGGACCACCGGTCTTTCCAGATGCTGACCGTTGCTGCTGGCACGCGAATGGCATGGCCGGCGGGTCAACTGGCGCGGAGACTCGGGCTCCGACCGTCTGCTTTTCCGTGCCATGGTGGCGCGTCTGCCACGCTCCGTCGCCGTTCGCTTCACGCGTCGGACACGCCCCCATCCCCGCGGACGGCAGCGGACCCGCGCGGACGAAACGGAACCTGGGACGATCGGGCGTCACCAGCCTCGTTCTGGTTACACATCTAGGCTGGCGAGATGGTCGGCGGTGCCCCCGCGCCACTCGACCAGGAAGAGAGTCGCGTCGTCGGTCGTGATTCCGCGCCGTTCTCGCATCAGCGCATGGGACAGATCTCGGACCACCTCCCGCACGCCTTCACCCTGGATATTCTCAACGAAATTGATCAGACGTTCCTCGCCGAACTGTTCTCCGCCCTTTTCGTGCTCCTCGATGAGGCCGTCGGTGAAGAATAGAACCCGATCGCCGCGCCAGAGCGTCTGCTTACTGACCTGCGGTACGTCACCACCGAAGCCGACTGGCAGGGTTCCCGGGCTCTCCAGTGCCTGGATAACCCGGTGGTCGCGGATCAGTAGCGCTGCCGGGTGGCCTGCATTGACCCATTGCAGGTGACCTGTTCCGATATCCAGACGCATCATCTGTGCGGTGACGAAGTGGTCGGGTCCGAACTGCCTGTGGATGGCCGTGTCCATGAACATGTACAGCTCGGCGAGCCCGATGTCGGCACGTCTGGCGTGTCGGTAGGCGCCGATCGCGACCGTTGCCAGCGCGGCGGCGTCCAGGCCGTGACCCATCGCGTCGATGACTGCCAGGTGCAGGATGTCGTCGTTGAGGGCGTAGTCGAAGCTGTCGCCTGCGATGTCGTAGGCGGGTTCGAGGATGCCGGCTACCGAGACCTGGGGGGTGATCATGGTCAGCGGGGGCAGCAGGGACCATTGGATTTCCGCGGCCACGCTCATCGTTTTGCGGCGCCGGGCCTGGAAGAACTGGTCGGTGTAGCTGCTCTTGGTGACCAGCATGTCGGCGACAAGGCCGGCGAGTCGTCGCAGCAACCGCCGGTCATCATCATCGACGGTGTCGAGGGTGAGTGCCAGCACCCCCACCTGGTCGCTACCGTCCAGCAGCGGCAGGAAAATCCTTATGCCGTCAGCTTGCGGCTGTTCGACTGTCTTCGCACGGAGGAATGCCGTGCCGGCCGGGGAGTCGTCGATCGGCTCGGGCTTCCCGACCGTGAGGCTCCTACCCGGCAGCGGCGTCAGCACCAGCTGCTCATAGTCCTGCAGAAGGATCGAGATGTCCCGCCCACCGATCCTCCTCACCTCCTCCGCCACCAGTGGGGCGATCAGCTGCGGCGGCATCTCGTGAGCGCGATCCAGCAGCACACCCAGCAGGCGCTCACCGAACCCCTCCGACCGATCCACCATGATCTTGCGGGATTTCCGTTCGTCTGCCGCCATGGCCACCCCTCTCCCCTGCCCGGCCGTTCATACCTGTGCGAGCCTCCCCGGGCGGCGTCAACCGGTCACGTCGACACCCCGCTTTCACCCTTGATCGACGGGGAGGAGGATAATGAAGACCCTAAAGGTGACGGCGGATTCGAACCCTTAACCCCTAACCTTGCGAAGTTGGTCCCGTTCGTCTGCCAGCGTCCATGCTCGTCCGGATAGGACGGCATAGCGGTTCGTTCTCGTAGTTCCACACGGGACCCCAGATTCGGGTTTGCGGATTGGCCATAGACGGTCTCGCCGCTGGCAGACTGCGGGTCAGGCTGCCCGGGGAGCGCAGCGCCCTGGCACTGTCTCCCGGCAGTGCACCGGCGTGCGCCGCGCGCCGCTCGACTTCTGTCGTGGCGTGCCCCGGCTGGCTCCCCCGACCGAACTGCCGGCGAGGCTTCCGAGATCTCGGACCTCGCGGCGCGGCCCGCACCGCTTCTTGATCCTAAAACGACGGATTCGGCAACGGTGCGGCATGCGGCATCTGGTCCTGGCCAGGGTGGTGCCCGGGTCGGTCTTCAGGCGGTGAAGTCGATGTGGTGGCGGATGTCCCAGCGGTAGGCGTGTCCGTCCCGGCGGAGTTCGAGGAGGTCGACGCTGGTGGCGGGCAGGCTGATGGGTGGTTGCTGGCGTAGCTTGGTGAGGCGGTGGATGACCTCGGCGGCGGGCGGGTCGGCGTTGCCGTAGGTGACGCTGATGTGGGGCTTGAACATGGCGGGTTCGTCGGGCACCGCATCCGTGCCGAGGACCTGGCCGATGGCGCTGCGTAGACGTTCCCGTAGCTCGGCTACCGGCTGCCACGGTGCGGTTCGCAGGAATGTGCCTCCGGTGTAGGCGGCGATCGGTCCGGCTGTGAGTGTGAACCGTTCGAGGTCCGCGCATAGCTCGTCTGCGGCCTTCCCGAGGGCGGCGACCTGGTCGGCGTCCATCTCGTCGGCGAACGCGACTCCCTGGACGGTCAGGTGCAGCCCGTCGACGGGTACCGGGTCGAGGTAGCCGAGGTCGGCGAGCGTGCGCTGAAAGCCGGCGACATAGTCGGCGAGGGCTGGGTCCTGGAAGACGAGGTACCAGGTCAGATAGTGCCGGTCGGGTCGCCATCCCGGGCGCCACCACCAGTGGTCGGTCATCCGCTCGGCGCGGCGGAACGATTCCCAGTCCTCGGCGTCGACCTGCTGCTCAGGGGTGAGGGCCACGGGCAGAGGCTATGCGGTGAGTGTCCACGCGATCGCACCGAGTCCGCTACGTTCGCGATCTCCGGTACCGGGCGCCACTGGGCGGCACTGGTCAGGAAGTCCTTTGCCGGCGGGCGACCACCTCGGAGCGCAGATCCGCGCCGATGGTCAGCGCCTCGCTGACGAGCACGCCGGCGCCGCACATCGTCCGCGACATCGCCGGTCACTCAGCCATCGAAGTCACGATGATGATCTACGCGCATGCGTCGATGGGGGAGAAGAGCCGGGCCCTGGGCAAGCTCGACGGCCACCTGAGCGGGCCCCGACCATGACCGTTGCTACACCGGCTTGCTACACGTGGGGGGTCTCGGGGGGCTCGGCCCCCCGGCAGACATGACGAGGGGATCGAAAAGGCGCAGCATGCGGGCCTGATCCCCGAGTGCGCCCGGCAGGGATCGAACCTGCGACCTGGTGCTTAGAAGGCACTCGCTCTATCCACTGAGCTACGGGCGCGCTGGACGGAGGCTGATCCCCTGTCCATCGGGCAGCCTGCCTCAGCGTAGCAAGCGGAGCGCGTGCCTCAGCCGTCCGGTGGACACGCGCACGTCGCGGTGCCGGAGTTGGCCCTGTGGGCTGACGAGGAGCGCCCCGCCAGCCCACAGGCCAGGCAGCGGTGGACGGTCAGGAGCCCAGCTGGGCGAGGTCGGCGAACTCCTTGTCGGTGAGGTCGATCGCGGCGGCGGCGATGTTCTCCTCCAGGTGTGCCACCGAGGAGGTGCCCGGGATCGGCAGCATCGTGGGGGAGCGGCGCAGCAGCCAGGCGAGGGCGAGCTGCACGGGGCTCGCGACATGGTCCCTGGCGGCGGTGTCGAGCACGCCGCCGGGCTGGGCGAGGCGGCCGGTGCTCACCGGGTCCCAGGGAATGAAGGCGATGTTCTCGCGGGTGGCGTAGTCGAGGAGGTCCTCGGCGGTGCGGTGGACGAGGTTGTAGCGGTTCTGCACGCTCACGATCGGGACGAGGGTGCGGGCGTGGGCCAGTTCGGCGACGCTGACCTCGGACAGGCCGATGTGGCGGATCTTGCCCTCCTGCTGCAGGGCGCGCAGTTCCCCGAGGGAGTCCTCCACCGGGGTGTCAGGGTCGATGCGGTGCAGCTGGTAGAGGTCGATCCGGTCGAGGCGCAGGCGGCGCAGCGACATCTCGACCTGCTGGCGCAGGTAGGCCGGACGAGCCACGGGGGTCCACCGGTTCGGGCCCTGCCGGGTCAGGCCGCCCTTGGTCGCGATGACGAGATCGTCCGGGTACGGGTACAGAGCCTCGGCGATCAGGTCCTCGCTGACATGCGGACCATACGAGTCCGCGGTGTCGATGAAGGTCACGCCGAGCTCGACCGCGCGGCGCAGCACCGCGCGGGCCTCGTCCGGGTTGGCGGGTGGACCCCAGATGCCCGGTCCGGTGATGCGCATGGCGCCGAACCCGAGGCGGGTGACCGGCAGGTCGCCACCGAGCCGGAAGGTGCCGCTGCCGGTGGCGGTGGTGGCGCCGTCGTTGCTGGTGGTGGCATGGGAGGTGGTCGTCGACATCACTGTCCTCCGGGTACGACTGACTGACGGGTGTCCGCACGGTGACGGGAGCTCCGCGGCGCGGTGGGGTTGACGGGTCACGGCCATCCGTGGGACGTCACAGGGGCGGATCGGGCCAGACGCGGCGCCACCCGCCTCCACGCAGCGACAACCGGGCGACCGGGCGGGGTGTTCCCGCTCGGCCCGGCCACGGTGCTCCATGCCGGGTCGGTCGGGCCGTTTGCCGGGCACGGTGGGCGAGCCGCCGGACCAGGACGATCTGACCACGCGACGGATGGCCCCGTTGGGGGATGCGTGGTCTGTGGAGACCGCCTCGCCATCCACAGACGAGCGGTCTGGCCTGTGCCGTGCCGCGCGAGCGGCTCACAGTGGGGAGGCAGCGCGGCACCGGCACCTCCCGTCCGTTTCCTCCCTGACCCGAGGAGCAGTCATGCTCGACACGACCATCACCCTCGTCGGCAACCTGGTTGACGATCCGGAGCACCGGACCACCGCGAACGGTGCCTCGGTGTGCACCTTCCGGCTGGCGTCCACCCCCCGCCGCTTCGACCGGGCCGAGGGGCGGTGGGTGGACGGAGCCACCCTGTTCCTGCGGGTGTCCTGCTGGCGGCAGCTGGCCGACAACGTCGCCGCGAGTCTCGCCCGCGGCGACCGGGCCCTCGTCTACGGGCGGCTGCGCCAGCGGTCCTTCGAGACGAGCGAGGGGGAGCGGCGCGTCACGTACGAGATCGACGCGGACGCGGTCGGCGCCGAGCTGACCTGGCACCCCGCCCGCTCGCAGCGCCTCGCCCGCCGGGTCGGCAGCCAGCCGCCGCCCCCGCCGGGCGAGGAGGCGGACCTGCCCGGCGGCGGTCCCTTCGTCGATCTGGGCGGGTCCGCCGGGGAGGGCCTGCCGGCCCCGGAGCCCGCCCAGCCGGTGGGCGTCGGCGCGGGGGCGATGTCCCACGTCTTCGGGGGCGACGAGTCGATCGGCGTCTCGGCCATCGGCGGGACGCGGGATCCGCATCCCGCTGGCGCGTTCCCCCCGCCCGCCGCCTCGGCGAGCGGCGCGCCGTTCGGAGCGGCCGTCGGCTCCGGCCTGGCCGGAGCCGACACGGTCATGCCGCCCTGGGGATCGGTCTCCGCCCTCACCGACCGCCGCTGACCACGCGGGCGGTGGCCAGATGGACCTGGCGATCCACCCGTCGTGGTGGCTCGGTAGCGTGCCGGGAGTGAACAGCCGGCACGAGAGCAGTGGACCCGAGCCCGTGCCGGGTCCGCCGGCCGGAGAGCGCGACACGTCCGCTGGCGCGGAGACCGTTGTGGCCGTGGCGACCCCACGATCGCTGGACGACGAGCGCCCGGGGCGCGCGGCGGCAGCCCCGGCGACGCCCTCGGCGGCGACGATCCCGGCGCAGCCCGGGAGGCGCGCCACCGGGCGCTCACCGTGGCGGCGGGCACGCGGGCGGCTGGCGGCCATGCCGGCGGTCGCCTGGTATGTCGCGGTGCTCGCGGTGTTGAGCGCGACCGCCGCCGTCGTGCTCCGGCACACCGTGTTCCCGCTGCTGTCGGTGAACAACGACGAGGGCCTCTACCTGCTCCACGCCCGGACCCTCGCCGAGGGGAGGCTGTTCCCGCCCGCCCCCCATCCCGCCCGGTCCTACCTGCCCTGGCTCGGCACCGTGGTCGACGACCACTACGTGCTGAAGTACACGCCGTTCGTTCCCGCGATCTTCGCCGCGGGCCTGATCGTCACCGGCAGCATCGACCCGTCGCTGGCGGCGGTCGCCGCCGCCGCCGTCATCGTCACGTACCTGCTGGGTGTGGAACTGACGGGCAGTCGCCGGGTGGCGGCGCTGTCGGCGACGCTGCTCGCGCTGTCGCCGCTCATGCTGCTGCAGAGCGCCATGGTGCTCAGCTACCTACCGGCGCTGGTCCTGCTGCAGGTGACGGTACTCGGCGTGCTGCGGGGCCGGCGCCGGCGGCAGGCCTGGCCGGTGGTGTGCGCGGGGCTCGCACTCGGTGTCGCGGCATCGGTGCGCCCGTACGACGTGGTGCTGCTGCTGGCGCCGCTCGCGGTCTGGCTGGCCGTGAGCTCGACGGGCCGGCGGTGGTGGCTGCTGCGCTGGTTGGCCTGCGGCCTCGCGGTTCCCGCGCTGATCCTCCTGCTGACGAACCAGGCGGCCACCGGTAACCCGCTGCGTCTGCCGTTCGCCCTGCTCGAACCCGATGACCGGCTCGGCTTCGGCCCGCGCCGGCTCTATCCGGAGGACGGGCGGCATGTCTTCGGATTCACGGACGGGCTGCGTTCCGTGGGCGATCACCTGTGGCTGCTGGGTGGTTGGGCCTGCGGCGGGGTGGTCCTGGCCGCGGCCGCGATCGCGCAGGCGGCCCGGCGCCGACTGACCGCCCCAGCCGCGATGCTGGGCCTCGGTGGGCTGCTGTTCCTGGTCGGGTACCTCGGCTTCTGGGGCGCGTGGAACGCCGCCGAACTGTGGGGCGGGATCCGCTACGTCGGCCCGTTCTACGTGGTCCCCGTGCTCATCCCGCTGGTACACCTCGGCGGCTGGGGATGCGCGACGCTGGTGTCGGCGCTGCTCGGCCGCGGGCGGCGGGTCGCGCTCGCCGTGATCAGCCCGGTCGCCACCGCGGTCCTCGCCCTGACCGTGGTCGTGCTCACCGGCGCGCTGCGGGACAATCTCACGCTCACCTCCCACGACCGCGATCTACACGCCATGATCAATCGGATGCCCGGGCGGCCGCTCGTGTTCGTCGCCGCGAGCCCCCGATACCTCGGGCATCCGACCCCGGTGACGGCCAACGGACCGGACCTCGACAGCCGGGTGCTCTACGCGGTGGCGCGCGGCGTGGACGACCTCGCCGTCCTCGCGGACCATCCCGAGCGGGCGCCGTACCTGCTGCGGCTCCCACCCGGATACGACCGGGGACCGGAATCCTCGTCGGCGGCCAGGCTCGAACGACTCGCCGTGCGCCAAGGCGACCAGGTACAGATGACGATCACGGTCGGCGTGCCCCCCACGGCGACCCGGGCACGATCGGCCCGCCTCCTGCTCACCGCCGGCACCCGGCAGCTGTCCCTGCCCGTCGACCCCCGAGCGGGGGCCACGGTGACGCTCACCGTGGACGCGGACGGTCTCGACCCCGGGGACGTCGCCGAGGTGAGCGGGCGTACCCGGCCGACCATGCGGGCCGTGCCACGCGGGCGCGGCACCTCACTCACCGCGCAACTGCGCGCCACCGACGCGCGGGGGCACGAACACACGGTCGACGAGCAGATCGTTCCCGTCCGGATCGCCCGCGACCCGGCCGCGGCCGGGTCCCGCGGCGAGCCGGCCGTCACAGTGCTCGGCTCCGTCGGGCAGGTCGCCGCGGTGGGCACGGGGACGCGTCCACCGTTGCGCATCCGGCTCGCCGCACAGCCGCCGGCCGCGCCGGCGGAGCAACCGCGGGCCGCGGCGGCCGTCGCATCGATCCGAAAACCGTCGGCGACGGCGGTCGGAGGCCGGTAGCAGCCGGTGGCATCCGGGCCCCGCTCGCGTCCGGCGCGTGGCGTGCGGCGGAGCCCGCGGATATCAGTCGATCCGCTGGATGCTGGGTGGGGCGATGTCGCGCTCGAGGGTCTCCGGCGCGGGACAGTCGAGGCGCAGCATCGGGCGGAAGTCGCCGGGGGCCGCCGGAAGCCAGTTCGCCTGCTCCTCCTCGTCCGCCCCGGCAGCGGGCGGGTCACACTGGATGAGGACGCGGACCGAGCCGTCCCGCCGGACCCGCAGACCATCGGTGCGGCTGCCCAGCCAGTACCGGGACAACGGATTGTCCACCAGGTAGTAGCCGGGAGCGTCGTACATGGTCAGCGTCCAGGACATCGCCGCCGGCGGCGGGGCGAGATCCATCGTGTAGCGGTGGGCTCCGGTCAGGCGCCGTCCCTCCCCGTCGACGAGGCAGGTCGCATGGACGCTCTGATAGCCGTGGGTCGGGCCGAACGGCGAGCGGGCCGCCATCGCCCGGGCGATGCGCGCCTGCTCCCGATCCACCATCCGCCAGGCGGGTTCGTCCCGGGTGCCCGGGCCGAGGAAGTCGAGATTGAAGTCAAGGGCGTGCGGAGCGCTCGACCATCCGTTGCGCTGCGCGCGGCCGACCTGCGCGAGCCGCTCCAGGCCGTCCCGGCCCGCCCGCAGCCCACCGCGCAGCGACCAGGTCAGCGACGGGTCCGGATCCACGTAGGGAGAGGGGTCCTCGAAGATCCCGAGCGGGGCGTAGCGGCGGGCGTGGTCGAACTCGGCCGGCGGCGGGGGGAAGGCCCGCAGCCAGATCCGCAGCTCCTCCCAGAACCGCAGGTCGTCGCACACGCTCTTCGACCGTTCCGGTGGACCCTCGGCCAGGCGGGCGTCCGGGTCCAGCGCGTGCAGATGCAGCCCGTTCTGCAGCCGGTACACCTCGGCCGCCTCCCGCGGATCGGCCAGCCCGATGCGGCCCAACACCGTCAGCAGGCGTGTAGGCGCGTCGATGCGGGTCATGGTCGGCGGCGTGCGGCCCGGCCAGCCGGGCGGGACCAGAACGTAGGAGCCTCCGCCCCCGCCCGAGCCCGAGCCCAGATAGGAGAAGGTGTTGCGCCAGGCGTCGACGAACATCAGCAGGAAGTAGCGGTCACCGACGTCCGGTACGTGCAGGACGAACGGGCCGGGCGTCAGGTCGACCTGCGCCATCGACGACAGCAGGTCGCCGTCGACGTTGACGAACTCCGAGTTCGGGCCGGGCAGCTCCCGCTGGTGGTAGAAGGAGTTGAACCCGCGGCCCGCGGCGGTGCCCACCCCGTCGACGGCGAGCCGGGTCTGCAGGCGCACGCTGCTGACCAGGGGATACCCGAAGATGTAGGCCTCGGCTGCCAGCCCGAACCGATGGTCGCTCGCACGCATGCTCGTCCTCGTCCCCGTCCCCCGGTGCCGGTTCTCCCACGTTGCGTGCCCGCAATCGGCGCGCGCTACCCACCTCCGCCGCGTGGGAGGGCGTCCGGCACCGTGGGTGGCGAGACGGGCGCGGCCCGGCACCGATCACCGGCGTCCTCGCCGCCTCAGCGATGCCCTAGGGTTGACGACATGGCGCAGTACGTCTTCCAGATGCGCAAAGCGCGCAAGGCCCATGGCGACAAGGTCATCCTCGATGACGTGACCCTCGCCTTCCTGCCGGGGGCGAAGATCGGGGTGGTGGGTCCCAACGGGGCCGGGAAGTCGTCCCTTCTCAAGATCATGGCCGGGATCGACCAGCCGAGCAACGGCGACGCGATCCTCAGCCCGGGCTACACCGTAGGCATGCTCGCCCAGGAGCCCGCCCTCGACGAGACCAAGGACGTCCGCGGCAACGTCGAGGACGGCGTGCGCGAGATCCGTCAGGTGCTCGCCCGCTACGAGCAGATCAACGAGAAGATGACCGAGCCCGACGCGGACTTCGACGCGTTGCTCGCCGAGCAGGCCGAGCTCATCGACAAGATCGAGGCGGTGAACGCCTGGGAGCTCGACAGCCAGCTCGACCAGGCGATGGACGCGCTGCGGCTGCCACCGGGCGACGCGGACGTGTCGCTGCTGTCCGGCGGTGAGCGGCGCCGGGTCGCGCTGTGCAAGCTGCTGCTGGAGGCCCCCGACCTGCTGCTGCTCGACGAGCCCACCAACCACCTCGACGCCGAGAGCGTGGCCTGGCTGGAGCAGCACCTCGCGCGCTACGCCGGCGCCGTGCTCGCCGTCACCCACGACCGGTACTTCCTCGACAACGTCGCCGGCTGGATCCTCGAGCTCGACCGCGGTCGCGCCCTGCCCTACGAGGGCAACTACACGACCTACCTGGAGAACAAGGCGGCCAGGCTCAAGGTCGAGGGCCAGAAGGACGCCAAGCGGCAGCGGGTGCTCACCCAGGAGCTCGAGTGGGTGCGGTCCAACCCGAAGGCCCGCCAGACCAAGAGCAAGTCCCGCCTCGCCCGCTACGAGGAGCTGGCCGCCGAGGCGGACCGGGCGCGGCCGCGGGACTTCGACGAGATCCAGATCCCGCCCGGCCCCCGGCTCGGCAACCAGGTCATCGAGGCCCGCAAGCTGGCCAAGGGCTTTGATGACCGCCCGCTCATCCACGACCTGTCCTTCACCCTGCCCCGCGGCGGCATCGTCGGCATCATCGGCCCCAACGGCGTCGGCAAGACCACACTGTTCACCATGATCACCGGGCAGGCCGCGGCGGACGGCGGCGAACTCGTCATCGGCGACACCGTCGACATCGCCTACGTCGACCAGTCAAGGGCGGGCCTGGACCCGAAGAAGAACGTCTGGCAGGTCGTCTCCGACGGCCTCGACCACATCGTCGTCGGCAGGACCGAACTGCCGAGCCGCGCGTGGGTGTCGTCGTTCGGGTTCAAGGGCCCTGACCAGCAGAAGCCGGTCGGGGTGCTCTCCGGCGGCGAGCGCAACCGGCTCAACCTGGCGCTCACCCTCAAGCGTGGCGGCAACGTCCTGCTCCTCGACGAGCCGACGAACGACCTCGACGTGGAGACACTGCGCTCGCTGGAGGACGCGCTGCTGGAGTTCGCCGGCTGCGCCGTGGTCATCTCCCACGACCGCTGGTTCCTCGACCGGGTCGCCACCCACATCCTCGCGTGGGAGGGCACCGACGAGGACCCGGCCCGCTGGTTCTGGTTCGAGGGCAACTTCGCCGACTACGAGACGAACAAGGTCGACCGGCTCGGCCAGGAGGCCGCGCGCCCACACCGGGTGACCTACCGCAAGCTCACCCGCGACTGACCCGAGAAACGTGCGGCCGGCCGCCGCCCACGCACACCCGCGCGGGCGGCGGCCGGATGTCGTTTCGCGGGCCGCGGAGGGTCGGATGGTCAGTCGGGGCGGTTCTGCAGCGAGTTCGCGGCCATCGTCAGATAGCCCCAGAGCGTGTCGAACTGGTCCGGCGGCAGGTCCAGGGAGTCGACCGCGGCGCGCATCACCGCGAGCCAGGCGTCGCGCTGCGCCGGGCCGATCGCGAACGGCACGTGCCGCAGCCGCAGCCGCGGGTGGCCCCGCACCTGCTGGTACTCGCTGGGCCCGCCCCAGTACTGGATGAGGAACATCCGCAGCCGCTCCTCGGCGCCCGCCAGATCATCCTCCGGGTAGAGCGGGCGCAGCACGGGATCATTCGCCACACCCTGGTAGAACCGCGCGACCAGCGTGCGGAACGTCGGCTCCCCGCCGACGGCGTCGTAGAAGGTCGTCGTGGGCTGGGCCGGCGTGGGGGACTGGCTCACTCGTCCATTGTGCGCCAGGCGGCACCCGGCCTCGAACGGGTGAGGCCGGTCAGCCCTCCCATGGCGCGACCCACGCGGTGGTGTCGGGGGGCAGGGACAGCACGGCGCCGTCGTAACCCACAGGTCCGCTGGCGAGCACCAGCCGCCCGGAGATCGCCAGTTCCACCTCCTGGCCGGTGCTCATCACGCACGTCATACCGACCGATCCCCCGGAGGTGGCCGCCGGGGGTGGCGGCCGGTCGAACGCGAGGCAGTGGGTGGGAACGTCGTCGCGGAAGCGAAGCTCCTCGCCGCGCAGGTGCGGCAGGGCCCGGCGCAGCGCGAGCGCGCCCCGCACGAGCAGCCACGTCGAGAGGGGATCGCCGGCCTGCGCGAGCACGGCGAGCCCGGCCCAGTCGTCCGGCTGCGGCAGCCACGGCGCGGCGCCCGGCGCGGTGAACCCGTAGGGCGGCGCGTCCCCGGACCAGGGCAGCGGCACGCGGGCACCGTCCCGGCCCGGCGAGGTGCCCTTGGAGCGGGTCCACACCGGGTCCTGGCGGGCGCCCGGCGGCACGTCCGCCTGCGGCAGCGCCAGTTCGTCACCCTGGTAGAGCACGGCGACGCCGGGCAGCGCGAGCAGGGTCAGCAGCGCCGCCCGCGCCCGCCGGACGCCCGCCGACCCGCCGCCGTAACGGGTGACCGGGCGGACCACGTCATGGTTCGCGAGCACCCAGGTGGCGGGCGCGCCGACCGCGCCGAGCGCCGCGCGTTCCGCGTCGATCGCCGCCCGCCAGGCCGGCGCCGAGAACGACGTGGCGAGCAGGGAGAACGAGAAGGTCAGGTGCAGCTCGTCGGGCCGCACGTAGCGGGCGAGCCGGACCGGGTCGCGCACCCAGGTCTCGCCGACGAGGATCCGGGGCCGGCCGTCGCGCGCGGTGTACTCGTCGGCGATCGCCCGCCAGGTCCGGTAGATCTCGTGCACGCCGTCCTGGTCCCAGACCCGCGGCTCGCCCTCGTCCCGGAAGCCGGCGTCCGGGAGCAGCGGCGGGCCGGGCGGGTTGTCGCGCAGCTCGGCGTCCTTGACCAGGCCGTGGCTGACGTCGATGCGGAAGCCATCGACGCCCCGGTCGAGCCAGAAGCGCACGGTCGCCTCGTGGTCGGCGCGCACGGCGGGGTGCGACCAGTTCCAGTCGGGCTGTTCGGCGTCGAACAGGTGCAGGTACCACTGCCCGTCGGCGATCTGGGTCCAGGCCGGGCCGCCGAACACCGACTCCCAGTTGTTCGGCGGCAGCTCGCCGTGCGCGCCGCGACCGTCGCGGAAGACGTACAGGTCGCGCCGCGGGTCGCCGGGCGGGGCCGACAGCGCCGCCGTGAAGGCCGGGTGCGCCGAGCTGGAGTGGTTCGGGACGAGGTCGACGAGCACGGCGAGGCCGGCCGCGGCCGCGTCGGCGAGCAGCGCGTCGACGTCACTCAGCGTGCCGAACAGTGGGTCCACGTCCCGATGGTCGGCGACGTCGTAGCCATGATCGGCCATGGGGGAGCGGTAGAACGGCGTGATCCACAGCGCGTCGACCCCGAGCTCGGCGAGCGCGGGCAGATGCTGGCGCAGCCCGGCCAGATCGCCGACGCCGTCGCCGTCCGCGTCCGCGAAACTGCGCAGGTAGACCTCGTACAGGACCGCGCGCCGCCACCAGGAGGCGTCCCGGCCGCCGCTCGCCGGTCGGGTGCCGGCGTCCTGCCGGGCAGGCATATCCCCAGATACCGTCCGTGTCCCATCCGGTCGATTCGATGTGGAATGATCAGGCCCGGAACGGTGTGTCTCCATGTGATCCTTCCTGGCGTTTCTGGTCCTGTTCGGGTCGGTACCCCACCACCCGTCATCGTGCGCGTCGCGGTGGCGGCGGGATCACCTGGCTCGGGGCGGCCCGTGCCGCGATGGTCGGTGGCGGAGGCGGCGGAGGCGGCGGAGGCGCGGATGGCGCTGACCAGGCTGTCAGATGGCACGGTTGTCGGTGGCATAGCGGGCCGAGACGCGCGAAGGGATGGCGATGGGGTACCGCTCCCTGCTTGGGTCGACATTCTCGCGATGCGCGATATCCGGTTACCGAACTAGACTTCCCCGGGTGGACCAGGTGACTGGCTGTTACGGTGCGGTCCCGGGAGTCGGGTTTGATCGGGGGCGGGTGGATCCAGCCCTCCGTGCAGGGCCGGCCGCTGGGATGAGGCCCCGCGTGTCCGCCATCCTCGGCCGGGCGGACGTCGCCGGCGGCGACGGTTCGATGGCCGCCGTCGTGACGCGGCAGTTGCGCAGCTCGGCCTCGATCGGGCTGCGCACGGCCAGGGGCGTCGCCCGCCTGCTGCGTGGCGGCCCCCCGTCCGCGGAGCGGACCGATCCCTCCTGCTGCGCCCCCTCGACGTTCCTCGCCGACGCCGCGCTGGTGCTCGCGGAGACCCTCGACCCCGACCGGGTCGTCCACCTGCTCGCCGACCTCGCCGTGCCGCGGCTCGGCACCGTCGCGCTGGTGTGGCTGCGCACGGAGGACGAGGTGAGCCTGGCCGCGTCGGTGGTCGTCGACCAGCGGGTCGCCCAGATGCTACGAGCCATGATCGCGGCGCTGCCGCCCGCACTCGACGACGAGTACCCGCCCGGCGTGGTGCTGCGTACCGGGCAGGTCTTCTGCGTGCCGGAGCTCGGCAGCCTGCGCACCGCGGTGCCCTTCCCGAACGAGCTGGCCTACCAGCAGTTCCGCCGGGTCCAGGCCGGCCCGACCATGAGCGTGCCGCTGGCGGACAGCGGCGAGATCGTCGGCGTCCTCACCGTCGGCCGCCCGGAAGGGCACTACACCAACGCCGAGATCGATCTGGCGGAGGACCTCGCCCGGCGCGGTGCCCTCGCGCTGCACAACGCCCGCCGCTACCGCGAGGCCCAGGAGTCCGCGCTGACCCTGCAGCGCTCGCTGCTGCCGGCGAACCCGCCCGCGCTCGACGGCGTCGAGATCGCGATGGAGTACCGGCCCGGCACGGCCGGCACGGAGGTCGGCGGCGACTTCTACGACGTGATCCCGCTGTCCGGCGGCCGGTTCGGCGTCGCGATCGGTGACGTCATGGGCCGCGGGCTGCAGGCGGCGGCGGTGATGGGCCAGCTGCGGGCGGCGCTGCGGGCGTACGCGCTGGAGGACTGGGGGCCCGCCGAGGTGCTGTCCCGGCTGGACCGCGTCGTCGACCTGCTGCCCGGCCTGCAGATGGCCACCTGCACCTACGCGGTGTATGACCGGCACACGGGCCGGGCCGTCATCGCCAACGCCGGTCACCTCGCCCCGCTCGTGATCCTGCCCGACGAGGATCCCGACTACCTGGTGCTCGACCCGGGTCTGCCGCTGGGCGTCGGCGAGGGCGCCGGCTTCAGCGAGATGACGGTCACTCTGCCGCCCGGCTCCGCGCTGGTGCTGTTCACCGACGGGCTGGTCGAGTCGCGACGCCGCCCGCTCGCGGAGGGCCTGCAGGGCCTGCGCCGCGGGCTCACCGAGCAGCGGGCCCGCGCGGCCGCCGCCCGCGGCGCCCCGCCGGTCAGCCCGGCGGACCTCACCGGCGCGGGCAGTGCCGACGGCCCGAGCGCGAGCCCGGGCGGCCTGGTGCCCGGCGGCGCGACGATGGACGCCGCGCCGACAGGCGGCACGAGGCCGGACGACGCGCGGACCGACGAGCCGTGGACCGACCGGCGGGCCCCCGGTCCCTCCCTCGGCCCGCCGCCGGGCATGCCCGACCGCCGCAGCGGCCGGGACCGCCGCCACGCCCAGCAGCACCACACCGGCGCGGAGCGGCGGCGGCGCGCCCGCGGCGGCAGCTTCGCCGTGCGCAGCTGGTTCGGGCCCGACACCGTCGCCGGTACCGGGGAGGGCCCCGCCGAGGAGACCGCCCGCTCCCTGCTCGAGCGCTGCCTGCTCGCCGCCGACCTGCCCAGCCGCACCGACGACGACACGGCGCTGGTCGTGCTGACCACGCTCGCGGTGAACCCGCCGCTGCTCGAACTCGCGCTGCCCGCGGTCGCCGCCTCGGCCGGCCAGGCCCGGATGGCGATCCGCGCCGTGCTGGTCGACTACGGCATCGCCTCGGTCGAGGACGCCACCCTGCTGGTCAGCGAGGTGGTGACGAACGCGGTCCTGCACGCCCGCAGCGACCTGGTGCTGCGCGCGTTCCTGGAGCCCGGGCGGCTGCGGATCAGTGTGGAGGACCGGGAGGGCGCGCACCTGCCGCGGCCGGGCGCCGCGGCCGAGAACCGGCCCGATCCCGAGTCGGGCTGGGGTCTGCTACTGGTCGAGGCGATGTCCCTGGCCTGGGGCGTGGAGACGACCGGTGACGGCAAGCGGGTCTGGTTCGACATCGAGGTCCCCGACGGCGCCGGGCCGGACGCCGGGCGCCACGGCACCGCCCCGATGGGCGGCCCGCCGCCGGCCGATCCGCCGGCGCAGGGGCGCGGCCGGTTCTGAGCCCTCGGCGGCGTGCACGATGTTGCGTAGCATGCCGCCGAACACGACCGCGTGGAACGGGCTGACGGCCCACCAGTACAGCTGGCCGGGCAGCCCGTGCGGCAGGAAGACCGCCCGCTGCCGGTAGCGGGTCCCCCCGTCGGGCCCGAGGGCCGCCCGAAGCTCCAGCCAGCCGTCGCCGGGCATCCTCATCTCCGCGCGCAGCCGCAGCAGTCGGCCCGGTTCGACCTCCTCGACCCGCCAGAAGTCCAGCGCCTCGCCGACCCGCATCCGCTGCGGGTCGCGGCGGCCCCGGCGCGGGCCGGCCCCGCCGAGCAGCCCGTCGAGCCAGCCGCGCGCCGACCAGGCCAGCGGCCAGGAGTACCAGCCGTTCTCCCCGCCGATGCCCTCGATGACCCGCCACAGCCGCTCGGGCGCGGCCGCCACGGCGGCCTCCCGCTCGTCGACGTAGAGCGCGCCACCGCTCCACTGCGGGTCCGTCGGCGCGGGCTCCCCGGGCGGGCCGGGCACCCAGTCGGCCCCACCGCCGCGCGCGCCGGTGCCGACCGGCAGGACCGCCGTCGACCATCGGGTCTCCACCCGGCGTTCGCGCACGCGGGCGAGCGCGTAGGCGACCGCCGTGTCGAAGGGCAGCAGGCCGTCCGCCGGATCGGGGATCCAGCGGCGCACCGCACCGCCGTCACCGACGATCACCTCGGTGCGCAGGGAGCGCACCAGCGGCCGCGCGATCCCCTTCGGCACGGGGGTGACCACCCCGACCCACAGGGACGACAGCCCCGGCGAGAGCACCGGCACGGGAATGATGATCCGGTCCCGCAGGCCCTCCACGGCCGCGAACCGGCGCATCATCTCGGCG
Source organism: Frankia sp. RB5 (assembly GCF_059816245.1). Classification (NCBI taxonomy): domain Bacteria; kingdom Bacillati; phylum Actinomycetota; class Actinomycetes; order Frankiales; family Frankiaceae; genus Frankia; species Frankia sp. RB5. Next base: position 17,163 of record NZ_JCBATA010000079.1, on the reverse strand, counting down.
TAGGTCAGCACGTCCGGGCCGCCGACGTCGAACGAGCCGTGCACGCCGGCGGGCACGTCCAGCGCGCCGAGCAGGTAGTGCAGCACGTCGCGGACCGCGATCGGCTGGATCCGGGTGCGCACCCAGCGCGGCGTCAGCATGACCGGCAGCCGCTCGGTGAGGTGGCGCAGCATCTCGAACGACGCGCTGCCGCTGCCGATGATGACGGCCGCCCGCAGCACGAGGGTGGGAACCCCCGAGTCGAGCAGGATGCGCGCGACCTCCTGGCGGGAGCTCAGATGGGCGGACAGGGCGATCTGGTCGCCACCGCCCGGTGCCAGGCCGCCGAGATAGACGATGCGGCGGACCCCGGCCGCCCGGCAGGCGGCGGCGAAGGCGGTGGCGGCTCGCCGGTCGACCGCGGAGAAGTCGCCTCCGCCGTCGATCGAGTGAATGAGGTAGTAGGCCACGTCGATGCCGGCGAGCGCCTCGGTGAGGGCCAGCGGGTCGCCCGCGTCCGCCTGGACGACGCGGGCGTGGTCCGCCCACTCGATGCCGCGCAGGCGGGCGGGATCGCGGGTCATCGCGTGCACCTCGTGCCCGCGGTCGAGCAGCCGGGGAGCCAGCCGGCCGCCGATGTAGCCGGTCGCCCCGGTCACCAGGATGCGCACACCGCCTACCTGCCCGGCGGACCGTCCGCTATCCCGTCCCACCGTCCCGGGTTCCGCCGTCCCGGGCCGGCACCTCACGCCGCGAGCGGACGACCGCCCCGGTCAGGCGGAGGCGGCCTCGGTCACGTCCGTGCTCAGGTAGGCCGACCAGCGTGGATCCATCCGACGCGACCCCAGAATGCGCCAGGCGGCTCCGCTCGGCGCGCGGGGCGCCGTGCGAAGCCGCCAACCGAGATCCGCGACGGCCCTGTCGGCTTTGACATGGTTGCAGCGGCCGCAGGCCGCCACGACGTTCTCCCATACGTGCGCGCCCCCTCGGGAGCGAGGAATGACATGATCCAACGACGTCGCGGGCGCGTTGCAGTACACGCAGCGGTGGTGATCCCTGGCCAGCACACCCTTGCGGGTCAGGGGGACCTGTGAGCGGTACGGCACCCGAACGAAACGCGCTAACCGGACCACGATCGGAACGTCGACCGATGCCGCCGCGGACCGAAGGACCTGGCCGGCCGATTCGACCATCACGGCCTTCTCGGTCAGGACCAGGACAAGCGCGCGTCTTTGCGACACCACGCACAGAGGCTCATACGTGGCATTGAGAACCAACGCCTCTGCCACGCGCGGACCTCCTGCCCACCGAGGGTCCATAACGGACCGACCTACCCAGCGTCTCCGGTGACAATGGACAGTCAACCTTCTTCCGCGGCAGAACGCGAGCCTGTTTGCATGGTCATCGGCTTTCGTGCCGTGTCGCTGCACATATCTGGTGGCGTTTGTCACTCTCTGCCGACCATCTGGGGAGATTCTGGCTACGCAGCGTCGACCTGATGTCCGGGTTGGGGGTGCGGTGCCGTACGGGCGCCGGACCGCCGGATCCCGGGGGTGCGCGCCGGTGGGCTGGCCCCATCGGCGAGACTGATCTCCGATGACCTCCGGGGGTCGTGGGCGGGTCGGGTCCGGGCGGGGGACGGCCGGGGGCCTTGGCACCCAGGCCGGCCCGGCATCGGCGGCTTCCCCACGGGCCGCCGGCCGCACCTCGGGCGCGGCACCGCTCCGTCCGGCGCGGCACCGCCCTGCCGGACGCGGCACCGCCCTGCCGGACATGGCACCGCACCGTCGGACATGGCACCGCGCCGTCGGGCTCGACACCGCGCCGTCGGGCGACACCGCCTGTCGTCGCGGTACCGCACCGCCGACGCACCACCGAAACGTCAGACGCAGAAAGGATGACCGTCGTCGTGACGCCCGCCCCGTCCCTGCTGGCCGAGCCGCTCATTCCCGGGCTGGGGATGCTGCTGTCCGCCTCGCCCGCCCCCGACGCGCAGCCCGGTTCCGCCGCCGCGGTGGTCTCGGGCACCCCGCTGCCCTCGCCGAGCCCCTCGGCGAGCACGGATCCGCTGGTATCCCTCGAAGGCGTCGCGAACGCCCTGCGCGACGCTTGTGGCACCAGCCCGGGCCTGCTCTGTCGAACCGTCTATAACGCAACGCACAGTAACTACCTCGCGTCCGGTGCGGAGGTGTTCCTTGGGACGCCGATCCGGATCCTGCTCATCCTGGTGATCGCGTTCGTCGTGCGCGCGCTGCTGCACCGCTTCATTCGGCGGACCGCCGAACGGGCCGGCGCCGGCGGCAACGGCGGGTTCTTCCGCAGTTCCCGGGCGGGCACGCTGCTGGGCGCGTTCGGCGATCCGGCGGGGCTGATGGAAAGGCGCCGCCAGCGCGCCGCCACCGTCGGTTCGCTGCTGCGCAGCGTGACCTCCATCTTCGTCTTCGGCCTGGCATTCCTCAGCGTCCTGGGGGAGCTCGGCATCAATCTCGCGCCGATCGTCGCGAGCGCCGGAGTGCTGGGAATCGCCGTCGGATTCGGCGCGCAGAACCTTGTCCGCGACTTCCTGTCGGGCATGTTCATGCTTCTGGAGGATCAGTACGGTGTCGGCGACGTGATCGACGTCGGGCCGGTGTCGGGCACGGTCGAGGGGGTGAGCCTGCGGATGACGCGGCTGCGCGACGTCGAGGGCACCGTCTGGTATGTCCGCAACGGTGAGATCACCCGGATCGGCAACAAGAGCCAGCAGTGGGCCCGCGCCGTGCTCGACGTCCCGCTCGACTACGACACCGAGGTCGACGCGGCCAAGCGGGTGCTCGCCCGCGCCGCCGACGATCTGTGGGCCGACGCCGAGTGGAGCAGTCTCATCCTCTCCGCCCCCGAGGTGTGGGGCATGGAGACGATGACCGCCGACGGGTACACCCTGCGTGTGGCGATCAAGACGCAGCCGCTCAAGCAGTGGGAGGTCGCCCGCGAACTGCGGGAGCGGGTGCGCAACGCGCTCAGCGACGCGGGCATCGCGCTGGGCTCCGTCCAGCGCAGCGAGGTCACGGTGGTCGACGACGAGGAGGAGGAAGGCGGGACGCGCGCCGGAGAGGACGATGACGACAACGGGATCGGCGCGCCGGCCCTGCCCGCGGGCGGCGGCGGCGGCTCGATCGTCATCACCGAGGACGTGCCCCGGCCGAGGATCGACCCGCCGAGCGCGACCCGGTCCTGACGGCGGGCGCCGGCGTCCGGTTCCGACGCGTGGTTCCAGCGTCCGGTTCTGGCGTCCGGTGCTGACAGGGGCGGCCGGGCCCGTGACGGTTCGGCGCCGCCCGGGGTGATCCGTCCGGGCGCGGGCCTGAAGTTCGCCTGAAAAGCAGGGAAGGTGTTGCTGAGACCGCCCGGCGGACATCCCTCCTTCCGTTCGGGAGAGGCAGACTGGAATCGTGCGAGTACTGGTGGTCGACGACGACGCGGCGGTCCGGGAGTCCCTCGAACGGTCGCTGCGCTTCGAGGGTTACGAGGTCTCGACGGCGGTGGACGGGCTCGACGCGCTGAACGCCGTCGTCCGCGACCGTCCCGACATCGTCATTCTCGACGTGATGATGCCCAGGGTGGACGGCCTGGAGACCTGCCGCCAGCTTCGGGCCCGCGGCGACGACGTCCCAGTGCTCATGCTGACCGCCCGCGACGGGCTGGCCGACCGGGTCAGCGGCCTCGACGTCGGCGCCGACGACTATCTGGTCAAGCCGTTCGCGCTGGAGGAGCTGTTCGCCCGGCTGCGGGCGCTGACCCGCCGGGCGGCGCTCGCGGCGCGGGCGACCAGCGCGGTCGTCGGCGGGCCGGGCGGGGCGCCCGACTCCGTGCTGAGCTACGGGGGCGTCGTCCTGGACCAGGCCAGCCGCCAGGTCACCCGGGGCGAGCGGGAGCTGACCCTGACCAAGACCGAGTTCGAGCTGCTGGAGCTGTTCCTCCACCACCCGCGGCAGGTGCTCTCCCGCTCGACGATCATGGAGCGGGTGTGGGGCTACGACTTCGGGCCCACGTCGAACTCGCTGGAGGTCTTCGTCAGCTACCTGCGCCGCAAGCTGGAGGCAGGCGGGGAGCCCCGCCTGCTGCACACGGTGCGCGGCGTCGGGTACGTGCTGCGTGAGCCCTCCGGGGAGCGCATGTGAGCCGTGCCTCCCCGCGGGCGGCCGCGCGCTCGCCGGGCTGGGCGCGGCCGGTCGTGGGTCTGCCCGCCCGCGGCGGCCCCGGCGACGGAGCCGCCGCGGCCGCGGGAGCCGGTGGGGGGGCTGGAACCGGCTCGGCGTCGCCCCGGGCGCGCACGCGGGACGGGGTCGCCCGCCGGGTCGGCTCGCACCAGCGGGCCTCCGCCCGGGAACGCTTCTCCTCGCCGCTGGGCCGCCTCACCCTGCGTGCCAGGCTCGCGCTGCTGGTCGGCATGGCGGTGGCCGCCGCGGTCGCGGTCGTCGCCGGCGTGTCCCTCGGCGCCACCAGCATCGTGCTGAACCAGGCCATCGACGACCAGCTCACCGAGCAGGCCGAGGCGTCCGCGGACACCATCCAGACCAACGCGCTCGGCATCGGCGTCGGTCTGAAGGCCTTCAGCTTCGGGCTGGAGGGCCAGTTCCTGGACGCGGACGGCAACCCGCTGGAGAACGCGGTCTCGAGCTGGAACTCCGTGCAGATCCCGGTCGACGCCGCCGACGCCGAGGTCGCCCGCCGGGAGCGGGCACAGAACCTGCGCACGATCACCGTCGGCGGGCAGTCGTACCGGCTGGTCACCGTGCCGCTGGAGCGACCCGCGTCCGGCGGCGCGCTCCAGCTGGCCCGGCCGACCACGGACGTCGACCGCACGCTGCGCGACCTCGCCGTGGTGCTGCTCGTCGTCGGCGTGGTCGGGGTCGTCGGCTCGGCGCTGGCCGGCCGGATCGTGGCCCGCGCGGCACTCAAACCCGTCGACGCCGCCGCGGCCGCCGCCGAGGAGGTCGCCCGTACCCAGGACCTCTCCGCGCTGATCCCGGTCACCGGCTCGGATGAGATCACCCGGCTGGCGGAGAGCCTCAACAGCATGCTGCGCGCGCTGGAGGCCTCCCGGGCCCGCCAGCGTCAGCTCGTCGACGACGCCAGCCACGAGCTGCGCACCCCGCTGACCAGCCTGCGGACCAACATCGAGCTGCTGCTGCGGGCCGAGGCGAACCCGCACCGCCCGCTGCCCCCCGCCGACCGGGAGGCGTTGCTGCGCGACGTCGACGCCCAGATGCGCGAGCTGTCGGGCCTGGTCAGCGAGCTCGTCGAGCTCGCCCGCGACGAGGTGCCCGCCGAGGAGGTGGAGCGGCTCGACCTCGCGGACATCGTCGTCGCCGCCGCCGAGCGCGCCCGCCGCCGGGCCTACGGCAAGGGCATCCGGATCGACGTCGACGCCGTGAGCTGCCTGGTCGACGGCCAGCCGAACATGCTCGAACGCGCCGTCACCAACCTGCTCGACAACGCGGTGAAGTTCTCCCCGCCGGCGTCGGTCGTGCGGGTGCGCTGCGCGGCGGGGGAGGTGACCGTCGCCGACGACGGCCCGGGCATCGCCGTCGAGGATCGCGCCCAGGTCTTCGACCGCTTCTACCGGGCCACCTCGGCCCGCGGCCTGCCCGGCTCCGGGCTCGGCCTCGCGATCGTCGCCGATGCCGTGCACAGCCATGGCGGCAGCGTCACGGCGGAGGCGTCGCCGAGCGGTGGGGCGCTGATGCGGATGCGCCTGCCGCTGGCCGCACCCGACCCCTTCGACCTCGCCGAGGCCGCCGATCCCCGCGAACCCGCGGGTACCCGTGAACTCGCCGGTACCCGCGGCACCTTCGCCGTGGCCGGTGCGGATCCGCCGCCCGCCGAGCTGCCGGCCTGGGAGCAGGCCGGGGCCACGTTCGGCGCGGCGTCCCCGTGGAGCCGCCCGGCCGCCGACCCGCCGACCCCGCTCCAGCCGTCAGCGCCGATCGCCCGCGCGGCCCTGCCACCACCGCTCGACGGGCCTTCGCCCCTGGCCGCTCCGATGACTCCCTACGGCCTGCCCTGGGATGGTTCGCCCGGTTCCGCCGGGCCGGGCGGAGATGCGTCCGGGCCCCAGACGTGGCGCGGTGCCGACCCGGCCGCCGGACCCGGCGACAATCCTGGGACGTGAGCCCAGACGACTCCGCCCCCAGCGCCCGGTCCCCGCACGCCCAGCCCCCCTCCGCCCGGCCTGACAAGGATGGGCCCGGCCGGATCCGGCCCGGCGAGACGACCCCCGCCGCAGGTCCCGATACTCGGCCCCGCCCCGACGAGCCGACGAACCCCCAGGTTCCTCCGGTCGGCGCCGACCTCGCCACGCTGGCCGAGGCCTGCGGGGTGGCGACCGAGTACCGGGACGCCGAGGACCGTCTCGTGCGGGTCGCGCCCGACACCGTCCGCGCGGTGCTGCGCCTGCTCGGCGTGGATCCGACCGACCCCGCGGCCGCCCTCGCCGGCGTCGTCGACGTGCGGTGGCGCCGCCAGCTGCCGGCCTGTGCCGTCGTGTCCGCCGCGACGCCCCGACCGGTCGTGGTGCACCTGCCCGCCGGTGTCGACGCGCGGGCCGAGCTGGAACTCGACGGCGGCCGGCGCGTCGTGCTCGATCCGCCTGGACAACCCCGGGAACAGCGGGTGCTCGACGGCGAGACGTGGGCGGCCCGGCCGGTCGTCCTGCCCGCCGGGCTGCCCCTCGGGGACCATGAGCTGCGCGTCGACGCCGGCTCGCGAACGCTGCGCTGCCAGGTCGTGGCGGTCCCGGACGCGGTGCCCGGGCCGCCCGCGCTCGCCGGGTCACGGGCCTGGGGCTGGATGGTCCAGCTGTACGCGCTGCGCTCGGCGGCGAGCTGGGGCATGGGCGACTACACCGATCTCGCCGAGCTCGCAGCCTGGTCCGGTGGGGCGGGCGCCGACGTCCTGCTGGTGAACCCCCTGCATGCCGCCGCCCCGACGCTGCCGATGGCCTCGTCGCCCTACTCGCCGGTCAGCCGCCGTTTCGCCGCACCGCTGTACCTGCGCCCGGAGGCCACGCGGGAGTACGCGGACGCCGATGGGGCGACCCGCGCCGCCGTCGACGAGCTGGCCCGGCAGGCCCGCCGCGAGGCACGTCCGGGCGGCCTGCTCGACCGCGACGCCGTCTGGCGGTCGAAGGGCGCCGCGCTGGAGCTGCTGTTCGACGCCGATCGCGGGCGCCGCGCCACCGACACGGTCGACCCCACCGGCCCCACCGACACGGTCGACCCCACCGGCCCCACCGACACGGTCGGCCCCACCGACACGGTCGGCCCCTCCGACGCGGTGGACCCCTCCGACGCGGTGGACCCCTCCGATGCGGTCCAGGACGCCGCGGGCGACGGCCCCGTTGGGATGGACCAGGATCTGGCGGACTTCGCGACCTGGTGCGCGCTCGCCGAGCGGCACGGGCCGGACTGGCGGCGCTGGCCCGCGGAGCTGGCCCGCCCCGACGCGCCGGCCGTGGCGGCCGCGCGTGTCGAGCTCGCCCACCGGATCGCCTTCCACGCCTGGCTGCAACGGCGTTGCGACGACCAGCTCGCCGCCGCGCAGGCCGCCGCCCGCGACGCCGGGATGGCGGCGGGGATCGTGCACGACCTGGCCGTCGGCGTCGATCCCGGCGGGGCGGACGCCTGGGCGCTGCGCGACGTGCTCGCCGTCGACGCGACCGTCGGCGCCCCGCCGGACACCTTCAACCAGCAGGGCCAGGACTGGGGCCTGCCGCCGTGGCGTCCGGCGGCGCTGGCCGACGCCGGGTACGCGCCGTTGCGCCAGATGGTCGCCGCCGTGCTGCGCCGCGGTGGCGGCCTGCGGGTCGACCACATCCTGGGGCTGTTCCGGCTGTGGTGGGTTCCGGCCGGCGCGGGCGCGGCGCACGGCACCTACGTGCGCTACGACGCCGAGGCGATGCTCGGCCTGGTCGCCCTGGAGGCCGCCCGGGCCGGCGCGCTCGTCGTCGGCGAGGACCTCGGCACCGTCGAGCCGTCCGTCGCGACGGCGCTGGCCCGCACCGGCGTCCTCGGTTCGGCGGTGCTGTGGTTCGAGAAGGACGCCGACGGCGCACCGCTGCCGCCCGAGCGGTACCGGGCGGCGACGATGGCCAGCATCACCACGCACGACCTGCCCACGGCGGCCGGCTACCTGGTCGGCGAACACGTGCGCCTGCGGGCGTCCCTGGGCGTGCTGGGCCGGTCCGAGCAGGCCGAGGCGGCCGCCTGGCTCGCCGAGCGGGACGCCCTGCTCGACCTGCTGCGCGCCGAGCACCTGCTGCTCGCCGCCCCGCCGCCGTCACCGGGCGCGCCGTCCGTCCCGAGTCCGTCGACCGTCGTGGAGCCGGGGAGCACGGCGAACGCGGTGATCGACGGAGTGCCGACCGCGGAGGTGGTGCTGGCGATGCACCGGCTGCTCGTCCGGTCGCCGTGCCGCATCGTGCTCGCGGCGCCCGGCGACGCGCTCGGCGACCGGCAGCAGCCGAACCTTCCCGGGACCATCGACGAGTACCCGAACTGGCGGCTGCCCGTGCGCGACGCGGACGGCGCCGAGATCACCCTGGAACGGCTGCGCGCCGACCCCGCCGTCGACCGCCTCGCCGCGCTGCTCGACGAGGTGCGCGACGAGGTGCGCGACGCGCCCGCGGGCAAGCGGCCCATCTCACCTTCGGGCGAGGCCGGCAGCCACCCCTGACGCAGGACCCAGGACACACTTCCCGGTAACCTTCGCTCCGTGACTTCACGTCAACCGCGCTGGTCCCGCCGGCCGTCGCCCGCCGGTATGTCCCATCCGACACGGGGGGCGGCGGCCGGCCGCGCGTCGCGTCGAGGCGTCGCGGTGCGCCGGGTGCTGAGCGTCGCCGGCCTCGCCGTGTTCGCGCTGCCGGTGTTCGCCGCCACGGCGTCCGCCGGGGAGATCGGCAGCAAGTACAACCCGGACCCGCTGTCCGCGCTGCAGACCTGGGGTATCTACGGCGGCACGATCGTCGGCGGGTTTCTCGTCGCGATCCTGATCACGGCCGCGTCGAGCCGCCGTGGTGGCCCGCCGCGCTACCGCCCGGGTCAGCCGTGGGAGCACGACGAGGTCTGGGTCGGCACCCGCCCGGAGGAGCTCGAGGGCGAGCGGTCCGCCAAGGCGGTCCCGGGAGCGGGTGGCGCCAGTGGCAACTGGTGAGGCCTTCAGCGCGGAGCAGCTGGAGCGGCTGAACCGGGCGCTGGACCAGGCACAGAAGCACAGCGGCATCCCGTTCACGGTCCGGGTGGGCGCACTGCGCGGCGACGTGCGCCTCGCCGCCGAGCGCATCCTGTCGACGCTCGTCGACAACCCGGATCGCGACCCGGCCGTGCTGATCGTCGTCTCGCCCGGCCAGTGCTTCGTGCGCGTGGCCACCACGCCGGCGGCCCGCAAGCGGGTCAGTAACCCGGCCGCCGGCCTCGCCGCGCTGACGATGACGTCCAGCTTCTCCCTCGGCGACCTGGTTGGCGGCCTGCTCACCGGCCTGCGCCAGCTCGGCGAGGCCGCCGGTCCCGCCGCGGCCGCCGTCGGAACCAGGTCCTCCACCACGGACTCCCACGCCACGCACCACTGACGTCCGGCCGTCTCCTGGTCCGTGCGGCAGCGACGTGGGCATGCACGGTTCCACCAGTGGTTGGCCCACCGCGATCGGGGCGCTGCGGCCTGTCAGCATTCTGCTTCCGCCGGCGAGTGAGCCGCAACGCTCTGCGATGATGAAGGGCTGGGCGCGGGGGGAGAGGAACCGCCCGGGGGCATCCTCGTCTCGTATGCTCCGGCCGATGTCGGGTGGGCCGAGTGGATCGCGTGGCAGATGGAGGAGCGCGCCGGTCTGCGGGTGATCGTCGAGGCGTGGGACGGCGTTGCGGGTTCCCGCTGGACCGCGACGGTCAACGAGCATCTGCCTCTGGTCAACCACGTGCTCGTGGTCGTTTCGCCGCACTACACGGAAGCCGGGGCGCAGCAGACCGTCTGGCAGGCGGCCTTCGACGCCGATCCCGGTGGGCGAGGTCCTGCCTGTCCTCGACGGACTGGACGAGGTACCGGCCGCCCAGCGGCCTGCCGCCGTGGCTGCTCTCGAGACGTGGCTGCGCGACACCGGTCCGCTGGTGGTGGGCGGTACGGCGGAGAGCCTGCGCGGGCCTGCCCATGATGGGGACACGCCCCCGGCGGTCCGGTCGGCGTCGGTGCCAGGCCCGGGTGCGCCGCGGCTGGCGGAACCGCGGCTGGCCGAACCGCGGCTGGCCGAGTTACCGCTGGTCGAGGTGCGCCCGGTGGAGCCGCGGCTGGTAGCCGAGTATGTGGCGCCAGGCAACGGGCCGGGTGCGTCGGATGTCCGTGCGGTGGTCGCCGACGTCCTGACCAGCTCGGCCGGCTCGGCAGCGGCCGAGGCGCTGCGGGAGCCCCTCGTCGTCGACCTGCTGCACACCGTCCAACGCGCCCGGTCCGCGCCGCGTTGCGACGCCGGACGGCGTGATGGTCGGGACGACGGGGAGACCGTGCGCTGGGCGTTGGACCTGGCGCCGCGCGACCGGGCCGGGGCCCCCGACGCCCCCGACTCCGCCGATGCGGTCCGTGCCCGGCTGGCCCGGCTCTACCTGCGCGTCGTCGTCGGATCGGCGGGCGACCGTCTCGATCAGGACCGGACGGCCGCTGGGGACGCGGAACGCCACCTGCGGGCCCTGGCGTTCCTGGCCGATCGGATGGCCGCGGAACGGGTCACCGGCCTGGGCTGGTGGGATCTGCACAGGGCGATGCCGAGGCCGTTGCAGACGCTGCCGTGGCTGGTAGGCGGTATCTGCGTCGGCATCGGCTTCGGCACGCAGCTGGGGCTCACCCTCGGCATCGTGTTCGGCCTCCTCGCGGGTCTCGTGTTCGAATGGCGACGTCGCCGGGACAGCACCCGCCCCGATAGCCGGGTACCGAGACACGTGCCGCTGCGCAGGCCGAGACCGCGCTTCGAACGAACGGCGAAGGCAGCGGGCCGCCCCGCCAACGGGGAGCGCGGAGCCGCCGGCCAGGACGACGACCCGCGGTGGTCGATGCGGCAGTGTCGCGGCTACGCGCTGTACCTCGCGGCGCCTCTGATCGCCGCCGTTCAGGCGTCCTACGAGGGCTATCTGTACGTCCTACTGCACGTCGCGCCGTCGTCCCTCGCGGTGGCCGCCGTCGCCGAGGGTGTGGCGGTGGTCGCGTTCACCCTCGGGTGCCCGTGGGGGCAGTTCGTGATCGCGCGGCACTGGCTGGCGTGGCGGCGCGGGCTGCCGCGGGACATCCTCGGGTTTCTCGACGATGCCTGCGAGCGGGGGGTCCTGCTCCGAGTGGGCGCCGTGTGGGAGTTCCGCCATCCCGCCGTCGCCGCCGTCCTGGTCGCCAGCGACCACTGGGACGGCGAGGGCGAAGGCTACAGACGGCGGGAAAGGTGAGGGCTGCCAGGCCGGCGCCGGTGGAGGAGTGGGCGGCGCCGGCCTGGAACGGGCGGGTCAGGACGCGGCGGCGGTGTCCTTGGCGCGGGCGGCGAGGGCGCGGACCAGGCCGTCGCGGCCCTCGAGGAGGGCTCGGCGCAGGGGCGGGTTCGGGTTCGCCTCGGCCAGGTAGGCGTCGACCTTCGCGACCGTCTCCGGTTCGATGACGGCGGCCGGGAACAGCATCTGGGTGATGGTCGAGGCGGTGTCGAAGCTGCGCGACGCCCAGATACCGGCGATCTCGGCGAAGTAGCGGTCGACGTACGGACGGGTCAGCTCCAGCTGGTCGGAGATCCAGAAGCCGCCCATCGTCGCCGCCGCCAGATGGTTCGACAGCTCGTCCGAGTCCATCACCGCGGACCACGCGGCGGCCTTCGCCTCGGCGGTCGGGCGGGCCGCGCGGGCGGTGGCCGCGCGCTTCTCGCCTGTCGCCGTGCGGTCGCGGGCGAGCTCGCCGTCGATCTCGGCGTCGCCGTACACGCCGCGGGCGACGAGCTGGGTGAGCAGCGTCCAGCGCAGCTCGGTGTCCAGCACCAGGCCCTCGATGACGTCGCCGCCCTCGAACAGCGCCCGCACGCGGGCCACCTGGTCGTCGTCCTCGGCCTGCGCGAACGAGGTGGTGTAGACGAGCTGCAGGTCGCTGCCGGGCGGGGCGGAGCGGGCCAGGGCCTCGGTGCGCTCCGTCAGCGCGCGCAGCGCCGCCTTGCGGTTGGCGGGGTCGCCGTAGGTGTCGATGGTGAGGTCGGCCTTGGCGAGCAGGGACTGCACGACGCCGATGTCGTCCTCGGCGGTCACCCCGGACAGCACGAGACGGACGTAGTCGCGGGCGGCGAGCTCCGCGTCGCGGGTCATGTCCCAGGCAGCGGCCCAGCACAGGGTGCGGGGCAGGCTCTGCGCGATCGCGCCGATGGAGTCGACCAGGGTGGCCAGGGAGCGCTCGTCGAGGCGGACCTTGGCGAACGTCAGGTCGTCGTCGTTGAGCAGGATCAGGTCCGGCTGGCGGGCGCCGACGAGCTTGGGCACCTCGGTCAGCTCACCGGTGACGTCCAGCTCGACCCGCTCGCGGCGGACCAGCGCGCCGCGCGCGTCCCGGTCGTACAGGCCGATCGCGAGCCGGTGCGGGCGCAGGGTGTGTGACGCGGTCGGCGGCGAGCTCGCCGGCTCCTGCACCACGTCGAACGCCGTGAACAGCCCGGAGGAGTCGGTGAAGAAACGCGGGCGCAGCGTGTTGACGCCGGTCGTCTCCAGCCATTCGGCGGACCAGGCGGTCAGGTCGCGGCCGGAGGCGTTCTCCAGCTCGTCGAGCAGGTCCCGCAGCGAGGTGTTCGCGTACTCGTAACGGCGGAAATAGCTGCGCAGGCCGGAGAGGAACTCCTCCTGACCGACCCATGCCACCAGCTGCTTGAGCACCGAGGCGCCCTTCGCGTAGGTGATGCCGTCGAAGTTTGTCCGTACCGCGTCCATGTCGGGCGCGTCGGCGACGATCGGGTGGGTCGACGAGAGCTGGTCCTGCCGGTACGCCCAGCCCTTCTCGGCGTTCGCGAACGTGGTCCAGCCGTTGGTGAAGCGGGTCGAGCTGACCTGCGCCAGGACCGACATGTAGGTGGCGAACGACTCGTTGAGCCACAGGTCGTCCCACCAGCGCATGGTGACCAGGTCGCCGAACCACATGTGCGCCATCTCGTGCAGGATCGTCTCGGCGCGGCGCTCGCGGCGGGCCTCGGTCACCTTCGCCCGGAAGACGTACTCCTCCAGGAACGTGACGCAGCCGGCGTTCTCCATCGCCCCGGCGTTGAACTCCGGCACGAACAGCTGGTCGTACTTGCCGAACGGGTACCGGTAGTCGAACACCCGGTGATAGAAGTCGAACCCGGCCCTGGTGATCTCGAAGATCTCGCCCGGATCGAGGAACTCGGCGAGCGAGCGGCGGCAGAACAACCCGAGGTCGATACCGTCATGCTGGTCGCGCACCTCGTGGTACGGGCCGGCGACCAGGGCGGTGATGTAGGTCGACATCACCGGCGTGGTCAGGAAGCGGATGACGCGCACGCCGATCGCGGCCTCCGCCTGCGCCGCGACCGCACCGTTGGAAATCGCCGACCACTCGGCCGGCACCGTCACCGAGAGGGTGAACGCGGCCTTCAGGTCGGGCTGGTCGAAACACGCGTACATGCGGTGCGCGTCGTACGTCTCGAACTGCGTGTAGAGGTACACGGCGTCGTCGACGGGGTCGACGAAACGGTGCAGGCCCTCACCGGTGCGGGAGTAGACGCCGTCGCCGACGACGGTCAGCCGGTTGGACTCGGCCAGCCCGTCGAGCCGGATCCGCTCGCCGTCGAACACGGCGGCCGGGTCGAGCGCTCGGCCGTTGAGCACGACCTCGTCGACGCGGGCCGCGGCGAGCTCGATGAACGTCGACGCCCCCGGCTCGGTGCAGGTGAAGGTGACCGCCGTGGAGGTGCGGAAGTTCACCGGACCGGTGGTCAGGTCGAGGTCGACGTCGTAGGACGCCACGTTGAGCAGGCGGGCGCGTTCGCGCGCCTCGTCGCGGGTGAGGTTGTTGGGCACCCGGATCCTCTCGAAAGGCACGGACTTCTGCGATGGCACGTGCTCCGCGCTGCGTGCGGTGGCACGTGGTTATTGCGGTGGGCGCGGGCCCAGTCTCGCACGCCGGGAGGGGTTTCGGACATCGTCGACGGGCGTGGTCCGCGGTGGCCGCGGGCATCGCGGCGCGCCGGGCGGACGACGGATTGCACCAGTTCGCCTGGGGTCACTCCGCCATCCGGGAAGCCGGTACGGCACGATGACGACATGTCCCGCGCGCCGGGCGGCGCGGTCCGCGAGCGGGGTGGGAACCTCAGGAGGAGGCACGGGTGAGGCGGGTCGCCGGGCTGGGCCGTGTGGGCACGTCACGGCGTGCCCCCGGGCCGGCCAGCCCCGACGTGCCGCCGAGGGAACGCGCCGCGGCGGCCCCCGGCCCGCCGGCCACGCCCGGCCCGCCGACCAGCGGCGGCCCGCCGGATCCGGCGGACCCGGCGGACTCGTCGGCGGCGCCGCACCGGCCAGGCGGCGCGGCGGGCGAGACATCGGCCGGCGGCGGCCGGCAGGCCGGCATCCTCCCGCGGTGGCTGCGGGTGTCCCTCGCCGAGCGGACGGCCGGGCGGCGGGACCCGGCGGATCCCGCGGTGGGCGACGAGGACGGCGGCGACGGGGGGCGCCTGTCGTCGGCGAGCCGGGCCGAGGAGCACATCCCGGTGGCGCTGCGGGTGTCGGCGGGCTGGTCGTGGCGCCTGATCCTCACCGGCGCGGCGATCTACATCCTGCTCATGGCGGTCGGCCGGGTCCGGGTGGTGGTCATCCCGATCATCGCCGGCCTGCTCATCGCGGCGCTGATCCATCCGCTGGTGGTCCGGTTCCAGCGGATGGGCGTGCCCCGGCTGGGGGCCGCGTTCGCCGCGCTGTTCGTGTTCCTGGTGGTGGTCGCGGGGGCGGCGGTCGCGGTCGGCTTCAACGCCGCCGACGAGCTTCCGACGGTCACCGACCAGGTCAGCGAGGGTGTCGAGCAGGTCCGCGGCTACCTCACCAACGGCCCGTTCCATCTGTCGCAGAGCCAGCTCGACGATCTGGTCGACGACATCCGCCGCAATCTGGCGAACAACCGCGGCCGGGTCGTCTCCGGGGTGATCTCGGGGGCGTCGGTCGCCGCGGAGGTCATCACCGGACTGCTCGTCGCGCTGTTCTCGTCCTTCTTCTTCCTCTACGACGGCGAGCGGATCTGGAACTGGATCGTCACCCGTTTTCCCGACGGCGCGGAGGAGCGGGTGCGCGGCGCGGGCCGGGAGGCCTGGTTCACCATCACCGGGTACGTCCGGGGGACGGTGTTCGTCGCCGCGGTCGACGCCTTCAGCATCGGGATGGGGCTGCTGGGCGTCGGCGTCCCGCTCGTCGCGCCGCTGGCGCTGCTGACGTTCTTCGGCGGGTTCGTGCCGATCATCGGCGCGACCGTCGCCGGGATCGCGGCCGTCCTGGTCACCCTGGTCTCGGGCGGGGTGACCGACGCGCTGATCATCCTGGGGGTCGTGCTCGCGGTGCAGCAGATCGAGGGGCACCTGCTGCAGCCGATCGTCATGCGCCGGGCGGTGCGGCTGCATCCGCTCGCGATCGTGATCTCGCTGTCCGCCGGCGGCGTGCTCGCCGGGATCCCCGGGGCGATCGCCGCCGTGCCGTTCGTCGCCGTCGTCAACCGCGTCGCCAGCTATCTCGCCGCGACCGGGAAGTCCGCGCGGCCCGACCGGGTTGACCCCGACGACGAAGGCTCGCCCACCCCCGAGGAGGCCCGCGCATGACCGCCGAGACCGTGTCGCCTGCCGAGACCGTGTCGCCCGCCGAGACCGTGTCGCCCGCCGAGACCGTGTCGCCTGAGAGCGCCGCGTCCCCCGCCGGCACCGTCGCCGCCGACATGTGGTTCGACCCGACGTGTCCCTGGGCGTGGCTGACGTCACGGTGGCTGCTGGAGGTGGAGAAGGTCCGCCCGGTGCGGGTGCGCTGGCACGTGATGAGCCTCGGCGTCCTCAACGAGGGGCGCGACCTGCCCGAGGAGTACAAGGCGCTGCTGACGCAGGCCTGGGGGCCGGTGCGGGTGTGCATCGCCGCCGCGGCCCGCCACGGCGACGCCGTGCTCCTGCCGCTCTACACCGCGCTCGGCCGCCGCCGGCACCTGGAGAAGGCGGAGTGGAACGCCGAGACGTTCGCCGCGGCGCTCACCGAGGCCGGTGCGGACCCGGCGCTCGCCACGGCCGCCACGTCCACCGAGTGGGACGAGGCACTGCGCGCCAGCCACGCCGACGGCATCAACCGGGTGGGCATGGACGTCGGAACGCCGGTCATCGCCGTCGGTGAGAACGCCTTCTTCGGCCCGGTGGTCACGCCGGCACCCAAGGGCGAGGACGCGGGCCGGCTGTGGGACGGCGTCCTGCTGGTCGCCGGCACCCCGGGCTTCTTCGAGCTCAAGCGCACCCGGGACCAGGACCCGATCTTCACGTGATCCGGCATGATGACGCATCATGCGCGTCCATCTAGGTTCTGATCATGCCGGCTTCCACCTCAAGGCGGCGCTCGCCGAGCGCCTGGTGGAGCTCGGGCATGCGCCCGTCGACCACGGCCCGGTCGAGTACGACCCCGACGACGACTACCCGCCCTTCGTGCTCGCCGCCGCCCGGGCCACCGCGGCCGAGCCGGACAGCTTCGGCATCGTGATCGGCGGGTCCGGCAACGGCGAGGCGATCGCGGCGAACAAGGTCGTCGGCGTGCGGGCGGTGCTGGTCTGGAGCGAGCAGACCGCGACGCTCGCCCGCCAGCACAACGACGCCAACGTGCTCAGCCTCGGCGCGCGGATGCACACCGTGCCCGAGGCGCTCGCGTTCGCCGAGGTCTTCCTCGCGACACCGTTCAGCGGTGAGCAGCGGCACGTGCGCCGGCTGCGGATGCTGGCGAGCTACGAGCGCACAGGCGAGGTCCCCGCGGCGCCGGGCGCCGCCTCGACAGCATCCTGATCCTGCTGGTCCTGGTTCTGCTGGTTCTGCCAGGCGCGGCCGTCGGGCCGCCGCGGGCGCCGGCCGCCCGCGGCGGGGCGGCGCCCGGCGAGATCGGAAGAGCGGGGGGGAGGGAAAGAGGGTCTGCGAGCGGG
>NZ_JCBATA010000078.1:0-36665 GCF_059816245.1 Frankia sp. RB5 | reverse complement strand
TAGTACGGACGCCACGTGAAATGGCTGGTAGATAGACAGCCCGGGGTCCCGCTGGATTTGTTCACACGGACGCTGGCGGACTCTTAATCCGCGGGTTCGGGGTTCAAGTCCCTGACGGCGCACCCGTCCAGTCCGGCCAGCGTGGCCATAGAAGATCACGCTGCAGCCGGACTTTTTTTATGCGCGGCGTCGACGCAAGCCCGCTCGCGCCATGGCGAGGTTCACTCCGGTACACGAGACTGCGAACGATCTCGCAGGAACGATCATGGCAAGCATCTCGCCGCGGCGCTTCTCATTGCGAGCACAGCCTAAAGAAAGCTGATTTCCTGCGCGATCAGAAACGCACCGACCAGCCAGGTCACAACGATGGGATGGCGCCAGCAAGCCCGCAGCACGAGCCGCATTCCCATGAAAAGCAGGGCCAGCGACAGCATTCAGGTCGGCACATGAACCCCATCTCGGATGGCCTTGCCGGACAGATGATGACGGCTGGTCGGCATGAAGTCCCTACCCCCTCACGATCGACACCTTTCCAGATGGCGCAGCACGTCCGGCGCCCCCAGATCGACGATGCGCCGCCGAACAAGCGCGTATCAAGAGCTATAGCGGGGCTGGACGGTCCGGCAGCGGCAGGACGATGCCGCCTGGGAGGGGTAGGAGTTACTCATCTGGTGGATGTCGGCATTTTCAGTGCGCTGTTGGCCTCGCTGGTTTCGGGGACGTCGAGTGCGGCGTAGATGTCACGGGCTGACTGCCAGTGTTCGCGGGCGGTGTCGTGGTTGCCGAGCTCGTCGAGGGCACGGCCGAGGCCGGCGTGGGAGCGGGCCATCTCGTAGCTGTCCTGGGTGGCGTGCGTCAGGGTGAGCGCCAGGGCATGGTGGTGAAGAGCCTGCTCGGGATGGCCAGCGATGTGGAGATGTTCCGCAAGTCCGTTCCGCGCGCGGGCCTGGCCGTTATGATCATCGATCTCTTCGTAGAGATCGAGGGCCTGTCGGTGATGACGGGCGGCATCGTCGTGGCGGCCCTGCGCGTGGTGGACGAGGCCGAGGTTCGTCAGGGCGTCCGCCTCGCCGTTGCGGTCGGCCAAGGTCAGATAGAGGGCGAGGGCCTGCCGATGGTGATCGGCCGCGAGGTCGTGGTCGCCCTGGTGGCAGTAGACATTGCCGAGGTTGCCCAGCGCATGGGCCTGTCCACGGGTGTCGCCGGTCAGCTGGTGCAGCTCAAGCGCCCGCTGCTGGTGGTCAACGGCCAGGGTGTAGCGGCCCTGCCGCCAGTGGACATGGCCGATGTTGCCGAGGGCGCGAGCCTGACCCCGCTGGTCGCCTGACTTCTGGCACAGGTCGAACGCGCGCTGGTTGTGGATGAGGGCTTCGTCGTAGCGACCCTGCCGCCAGTAGATGATGCCCAGGGCGGTGAGCGCCCTGCTTTCACCACGTTCGTCACCTATCTGCTGGAAGAGTGTGAGCGCCTCCCGGGCATGCTCGGCGGCGTCCGCGTACCGCCCCTGGTGTCGGCAGATACCCGCCAGACTGGTCAGCACATGGGCGTGCTGGGCATGGTCGCCGAGGGCTCGGGCGGTGTCGCGGGCGGCGGTGTAGACGGCGATCGCCTCGGTCAGATGGGCACCGAGGTCGAGGTAACGGAACAGAATCGCCGCCAGTTCCAGGGCGTGGCGCCAGCCGTGCAGGTTCGCCTGAGCCGCGACACGCACCAGGTTGGCACGTTCGAGATCAAGCCAATGTCGCGCTCCCTGCCGATCGCCGCTCCACCGCGGCTGCACGTAAGGGGACCGCACCGGCGGCAGATGATCAACCTCTGTGGGGAAAAGCGTGCGGACCGCCGTCGCGGCGGTGGAAACGTAGTGGTCGAACAGGACGCGGGTCGACTGGAGGCACTCCGTTCCGGAGTCCTCGTCGCCGGCTCGGTCACGAGCGAAGGCTCGCACAAGGTCGTGGAATCGGTAGCGATCACGCCCGGCTTCGAGAAGAAGGTGGACGTCCAGGAGATGTTCACACGCCCGATCCGCCTGGGCCGGTGTGACGCCGGCGAGGGCGGCGGCGGCGTGCGTGTCCATCTCCACTCCGGGGTGAAGTCCGAGACGGCGCAGCATCCGCTGGGACTCGCCGGTGAGGTCGCGGTAGGACACGGCGAAGGCGGCGGCCACACCGCGTTCGCCGTCCTCCAGCGCGGCGAGCCGATCATGGTGGTCGGCCAGCCGGTCAGCCAGGTCCGCGACCGACCACGCCGGCCGGGTGCGTAGCCGCGCCGCCGCGATCCGCAACGCCAGCGGGAGCCGCCCGCACAGGTCGACCAGCCGCATCGTGGCGTCGTCCTGACCGGCGAGCCGGTCGGCGCCCACCACGGCGGTGAGCATGTCACGCGCCCCTTCCGGGGGCAGGACCTCCAGATGCCACGAGCGTGCCTCGTCCAGCGCGGCAAGGCGACGGCGACTGGTGACAATCACCAGGCATCCGGACGCCGCGGGGAGCAGCGGAAGAACCTGCTCTGCCGAGCGCGCATTGTCGAGAACGACCAGGGTCCGCGTGCCCGCAAGCCGACCCCGGTACAGGGCAGCCCTGGCCTCCAGTGCAGGGGGGATCTGTGCACCGGGCACGCCCACACGGCGCAGCAGTTCACCCAGCGCGGCGTCAGGTTCGATCGGTTCGACGGACGGCGTCGCCCCGTGCAGGTCCAGAAACAGGCACCCGTCGGGAAACCGGTCAGCGAGCTCATGCGCTACGCGCAGGGCGAGCGTCGTTTTGCCGACCCCTGCCATCCCGTGCACGGAGAGGATCACGGACGCACCGGCCACAGCCGCACGGCCGCCATCCGGACAGGCCGCTTCGGCACCGGACATCAGCTCGGCGATCTGCTGCTGCCGGCCGGTGAAGAACCGTGTGGCCGGGGGCAGCTCCCGCGGTGGTGAGACGACGGCCGCCCCGCCGGGCAGCGGGCGGCCACCAGGGAAGGGGACTCCGGGGAACGGTGGTGCCACTGTGGGCACGGCGGAACCCCGGATGCTCGCGCCCAGACCCGACAGCAGTGTGGCCGCGGCGCTCTCCTCGTCGAGACCGACCAGGTCGATAGTCACCAGGCTCGCCAACAAACCCGGAGGGGAAAACTCGTCCACCTTCACCGGGACCAGGCGGCCACGTCGGTCGGTCCGGTTGACGATACTCGGCCACGGCAGCGACGCCCCGCTCTCGGCCAGATAGCTCTCGCTCAGCACGAGCACCAGCCAGTCCGCTCGAACGAGGGACTCGTTCAACCACCGCAGGCGGTTCACGCCCGGCACCGCGTGCCATCCTTCCAGCAGCGGCTCGACGCCCGCCGCCTGCATCCTCCAGGCCAGCCATTCGGCCCACCGCCGGTCGGAGGCCGCATGACTTACCAGCACCACCGGTGAATCCTGTGCCGACGTGCGCGCCTCCATCGATCAAGTGTGGCACTCATGACCACCGCGATGATGTGCGCCCGCGGCCGGCTTTGGTCCTGGCGCCCCGGCCGCGCGACCCGGCGTGTGCGTGGACAACCATCCGGCGCGTGTCCTCACAGGCGGCACGAGCGCGGCAGACGACCTCGACGAGGAGACGGCCGTGGTGGGCCGGTTGATCCTCGAAGGTGTCCGGGACATCGGTGACGATCTGAGGACGACTACGCGGCCAATCAGCCTCGGTACCACACTCGGGAAACATGTGCCCCCGACCTGAGCGTCCACCGGCCACCCCGGGTGTTGTACTTTTGTTGTACAGTGACCTCATGAGCGTCGGATTCCGCCCCACCGAAGAGGACCTCCGGATCGTTGAGGCCAACCGCCGTCAAGACGAGAAGACCAGCGACGTCATCCGACGCGCCCTGCGACTGCTTGACCGGGAGGCATGGGAGGTGCGTGCCCGCGAGGATATGTACCGGCTGCGGAACGAGGACCTGTCCGCCGAGCCCGACGCGTGGGAGTACGACACCAACGGCAACATCAGAATCGCAGGTACGGATCTCGCGGTACCAGCCAGATCGCAGGACCAACCGTGATCCGGGGGGCGGTATACCCGGTGGACCTCGGCGACGCCAAGCGCGGGCATGAGCAGCGGGGGCGTCGGCTTGGCGTCGTCATGAGTATTGAGCAGAACGCGTGGTCCACGGTTACGATCGTTCCAACGTCGACCGGCGCGCAGGCGTCCGCCTTCAGGCCGGAGGTGGTTATTACGGGACGGTCGACCAGGATCCTGATCGACCAGATCCGGACCATCGATAGCGCCTATGTCACCGGTGAACTCGTGGACTACCTCTCCCGCGACGACATGGCGCAGGTTGAGCACACGCTTTCACGCTACCTCGGTCTGCTTCGCTGACCGCATCGCTTGGCGCTCCCGTACTGCGCTCCGCGCCGTGAGGGCTAAGCTCGACGAGGGCCTCGCCGTATCCCTCGCCGAACGGTTGACCAAGCACGGCCGGGACCGGTAAGACAACTCGACAGATCTGTCAGCTGCGTTGGACCTCTGTCTTCGGGAAGAGGTCATGCCTACAAAGCCTTCGACTTGGCGCTCGCGGCCTTGGCGCGTCGGTGGCGTTTCTGGCGGATGTCCGCGGCGGTGTCCAGCAGTTGGGCGACGGTCCGTCGAGGGTGATCGTTCCTGTCGTTGTCGGGTTCGCCGCGGAAGCGTCGCAGTATCTCCGCCTGAGTTCGGGTGCCGTGGCCCCGCGCGACCTGCAGGAGGAGCGTGTCCTTGTCACGAGCGGGAAGGCTCTTGATCCATCTTGCGATTTCGCGAGGGTCTTCCTTGACCGGTGATGAGGGTGGGCTGGCCTGAGCCGCGCTGGCGAGCAGGTCGGCGTCGAGGCGGAGGAAGTCCGCCAAGGCCCGCTGAGGCGCGGTGAGGGTGCCCAGCCCGGCGGGCACCGGCGGTTCGGGGTCCCCCTCCTCCTCCTCGTCGAAGGCGTCCTCGTCCCGTTCCCAGGTTCCGTAACCGGCCAGCCAGGCCAGGTAGAGAGGGCGGAGGTCACCAGCGGCAAGTTCGGCGCGGACACCGACGATTGCCGACAGTGAATCCTCCGCGCCTTCGACCCAGTCCTCGGCCTCGTTCTCGCTGGTCAGGTCGAGGAGAAGGTGCTGCCGGGTGGTCCAGGCGGTGACGTGTGGGTCCACGCAGTACTGCTCGACGGTCCTGAGATCGAGAAGGGTTCGGGGCAGGCGGAGCATGATGCGGTGGGTGCCCCAGTTGGCGAGGTAGAGGTGGGCATCGTAGTAGCGCTCCATCATGATGTGTGGATCGCCGGAGAAGTTGCCCCACTGATATTCGTTGGTGAAACTGGTGGCGGTGATGCGTGCCCGGGTGGACAGCGCCCGGACCTCGACCTGCTGCCGTTCGTCCAGAGGGCGGTCAAGGGCCAGGAACTCGTAGTACTGGTACTCGGACACCGTTCGATCCGCCTATGTCGTCGCTTCGTCAGGGCGCCCAGTGCCGGTAGGCGTGGATCCATTCCGCCCCCGCCGGGGCTGGGGTGGGCAACGGTAGTTCCAGGATGCCGATCGCCTGGCGATGTCTCCCACGTGTGCAGACCGCCACGATACCGCCTCCGGCCTGCAGATCTATCCCAGTGACGGTCACCTCCACACCCAGGACAGTGGTCTGGAAGGGAACCGCCAGATTTTCTTCGATCACGGTGTGGAAGGCTGTCAGTTGTTCGTCTTCGCCGTAAGCGTCGACGACGGCACGCTCGACCAGAGCATCAAGCTCGGCGTCACTCAAATCCACCACGGGCAGCAGCCTACCGACACGGTGATCTGGCACTCCTCGCGGCCGCGCCGACCCACGCCACCTTCCGGGCAACGAGCGGGGCGGTGGCATCGGGAGCTGGAGTCAGGGCACGTGGCTGTCAGTGGGCGTCGATGATCAGGATGGCGAGTTCCTGGGCGCTGCGCGCCGGGCCCTCGGTGCCGAGGGCGGCGGTGGAGGCGTAGAGGCCCTCGATGACCAGCGCGAGGCGGTCAGAGGTCGCCTCAGCGGCTGCGGCATCGCGGCCGGGTAGCTCGAGGGCGAGGTCGCGGAGCCTGGTGCGGACCCATGCCTTCACCGCCTGCGCGCTGGCGTGAGCCGCGGAGGTCGGGTCGGGGTACTCGGCCAGCACCATGAGGAACAGGCAGCCGCGGAACGCGTCGGGACCGGTGACGGTGACCAGCCCGTCGAACAGCGCCAGGATGCGCTCTCGCGCCGGGCGGCTCTCGTCCGCGGTCAGCGACTCGATCCACTCTCGGTAGCCGGCTGCGTAGCGGTCCACGTAGGCCGCGACCAGCGCGTCCTTGGACCCGAACAGGCGGTACAGCGTCGTCGGACCGACGCCGGCCACCGCCGCGACCCGGTCGACCCCGGTCGCGGTGATCCCATGCCAGTAGAACAGGTTCTCGGCCGCGTCCAGGATCGCCTGCCGGGTCTCGGCGGCTGGGCGGCGGGTGCGCGTGGAGGGAGGGCCGCTAAACACGGTTGTGATGATAGGGAACGATCCCTATCATCACCGGGCGCGACCCGCCGACCAGAGGATCCGACCCATGCGCGCCACCGCGACGCTCCCCGAGACCGAAGCCGAGCCGACGCCAATGCACGAGCCGGAACCAGAAGCGGAACCAGAACCGGCGCCCGGAGCCGAACCCCGACCCGATCAGGTCCTGGCCTGGCGGCTCCGGCCGCTCCAGGTCGGGGTTGCGCTACAGAACATGCTGCTGTGGGTGCCGGTCGAGAAGATGTTCATGACGCAGATCGGCTTCGACGCCGCGGCGATCGGACTGGTCGCGGCGGTCTACGCCGCGGTCGCGCCGGTGCTTGAGGTGCCCTTCGGCATCCTCGCCGACCGCTGGAACCGCACCGGGATGGTCATCCTCGCGACCCTGGCACTCGCGGCCAGTTCCCTGGTCGGCGGCCTGAGCACCACGCCAGCGACGTATGTCGGCGCAGCCGTTCTGCTCGGCGTGTTCTTCGCGCTGAACTCCGGCACCGTGGAAAGCATCGTCTACGACACCGTCGTCGAGGAGACCGGCTCGGGCGACGGCTACGAGCGGTGGATCGGGCGGATGCACGTCGTCGAGGCCGCGGCGCTTGTCGCCAGTGCGGTCCTGGGCGGAGTGCTCGCCGCGGTCGCCTCGGCTCGGGTCACCTACTTCGCCACCGTCCCACTCATGGCGGCCGCCGCCCTCGCCTTCGGACGCTGCCATGAGCCGCGCCTGCACCGGCACGCGCAGCGGGTCACGTTCCGGCGTCAGGCCCTGGCCACCGTCCGGGTGCTGGCCGCCGATCGCGCGCTGCGCCCGGTCGTGCTGCTCAGCGCGCTCACGGCCGTCGTCATCCAGGTGGTCTTCGGTTTCGGGCCCCTGTGGCTGGTCTCGCTGCACGCGCCGGCCGCGCTGTATGGGCCGTACTGGGCGGCGCTCGTCTCGACCGGCGGCCTCGGCGGCTGGCTCGTCTCCCGGACCCGGCTCGACCGCCCGGCCGTGACCGTCGGGTTCGGCGCGTTGCTGGTGCTCGCCGCCATCCTGCCGACGCTGGGCCACTGCCTCGCCGTCGTCATCGCGGGCCAGTTCGTCGTCGCCCTGGCAGCGGGGATGATCAGTATCCGGGCTGGTCGGCTGCTGCACGACGCGGTCGGCGCGCAGCTGCGGGCCGGCGTCACGTCCGGCGCGGGCACACTGTCCTGGCTGGTCTTCCTTCCGGTCTCCGTCCTGTTCGGGCAGCTCAGCCGTCGCCACGGCGTCCAGACTGCCGGGCTGCTGCCCGTGCTGCTCGCCCTCGCGATGGCCGCCCTGCTGGCGCACACGTCCCATCGGCCACATCCTGTCGCCGACACCGGCCCCCAGGCCGCCGAGTCGACGATCACCGCGGCCTGAAGGGGCGACCCTGGCCCGACCTGCCGGCGTCGTCCGCAGCCGTCTTGACCTCCGTTCGGTGGCTCACCGGGTCGTGTCATCTCGCGGGATCAGCCAGAACGTCTGACGCCCGGAATGCGGAAATGCTCGTATCAGACGGTGCTCCGACGCCCGGTCATGCGTCGCTGCCAGGTGACCGCCTGCCGTCGAGAGTCGGGGTGCCACGACACCAACGCCGTGGGTGAGGCCAGCGGTCCCGCTAGAAAGCAGAAGAACGCATCGCCAGGCGTTGCCCGTCAGCTGCAACGCGTCGAGGAATGCGGCGGCGGCGTGCCAATCTCCGCCTTCGACGGCTGCGCGGCCAAGGATGTCAGCAATTGTAGACGATCATGACTTTTGCATGTCGGATACGCGACAGATCCAGCGATCATTAGCCGCTCATGCCGAAGATCTGCGGGCCAACATGCCTCTGACCAGGAGTTTCACTCGACCCCGAAGTTGCCCCTGGGTTGGGCAGGCATTGGCGGCTTCCAGGTGCTGGCTATTCTTCGGTAACCACAGAACAAGGCCAGAGATCACGGGGCCTCATCCGCGGTTCCCGGAAAATCTCTCCCGGTTTCAGCGCGATCTACCGGGCATCTCGGTTGCCCTTCACCGCTGACGCCGGATGCGCCGACAATCTGGCTTGAATCCAGACAGGGGGAAATAAAGGAGATGGCCGTGGCGACGCGCCGCCAAAAGCGGCGGAAGATACTTCTGGGCGGTGCTGCCAGCGTTCCATTCATGGTCTTGCTGGCCTTGTCCCTTACCTGGCTCGTGGCGCCGCTCTACGTGACGGCCGTACTAACGGTGCGATTGCTGGCGTGGCCGACCACATGCAGAGCGTATCGGTCGTGGCCAGCCGTCGACCACATCTGCGAGGCATTGGTCACCGGCACGGCGACCGGATGCGGCAGCCACCGCGAAAAGAAGGCGCGTGATCTACAGGCCGCCCTGAGCCCATGGCACGAGCGCTCCCTGCTGCAGACTGCCCGCCGTTTTGTCAGTCGGCATCCGACAACTCCCGAACCGCTTCCAAACCTATCCGGCGCACCGGTGCGAGTGACATTCGAGAACGCCCTGAGCATCTACGCCATCTTCCTGTGCGCGGCGGCGGTCCTGGTCGGAATCCTCGCCCATTTTCTGATCGGATAGCGCCGTCCAGCCAGCCAATCCCCTTGAAATCCTAAGAAGCGCCAGCGGCAGGGAAAACTATTCCACCACCGGCGCGCCTGGTCCTGGAGAAACGGAAAATGTCCCGAATCTGGGTTCGCCCGCACGTCCGAAACGGATACCGAGTGCGTGGGTACTGGCGCGAAGGTCAGGAATCCTCGGGGTTCTCTTTCACCGCCGCCGTCCTTCTCACCATCACCATCGCGGCCGGCAGCATCGGCCTCGCCGTCTCCGCGAGTGGAGGCGTCTCGGCGGTGCGTTCGCCGGGGCAAACGCATTCAGCTCGCAACTGCAGCCAGTCCGGACAGTGCACTGAGGCCGAGGTGAAAACAGGCGATCTACGTTCCATCGAGGCTCGCCTGGCTCGCAAGGGTCTGCAGGTGAACGGCCGGTTGCAGCACGATGGTGCTCACTGCTCAGAGCATTCCTACGGAGCGGTGTCGAAATTCTTTCGAAAGCAACCATGCGCCGATCTCCATCGGGCGCAACTCCAGTGTCGTGACCGGAAGGGCGATGTCGTCCTGGTCGCGATCTCCTGGGTCAGAATGGCAGGCCAGCAAAGCGCAACCTCCTATAAGACGCTGGTAGACGAATACGGAACCGGGAACGTCACGGAACTGTCCCGGGAAGACGGGCGGTACCGTACGGTTCGCTACACCGCTCGAACCTACAGGTCGGTGCAACGGAACAACGTCGTGGTTAATGCCCAGGCGGAGCCCGTTGCCAGGGGATGGGTTGGCCTCGCCCTTACGACCATTGTCGATGAAGCCGTCCGCTGACGTCGGAGCCAGCGGCCACCGCTCGCCTACCCGCCGCGTATCTCGACGCCGGAGCGTCGCGCGCCGACACCGGCGGCAGCGGCGAGTGCCTTGGTCTGAGTCGACGGCGTCCCCTCGGTCAGGTCAGCGGGGAGAAGGGGGCGGGCCAGGCCATGGTGGATTCGGCGTCGAGGATCTGTTCGAGGGCGCCGGGCGGGGGCCACAGGCCGCGTTCGTACAGGTCGCGGCGGACGGCCACACGTTGGTCGAGGCTCTCGAAGGGCCAGATGTGGACGATGCGGGCGGGGCCGTCGAGGGCATACATCACGACCGCGATCGGGTCGACACGTTGGCGGCCGGGGAGGCGTTCGCGCCAGGCGGCAATTGTTGCGGGAAGGCCGCCTGGGCGCAGGTGGTAGTCGCGGATCTCGTAGATCGACCCGAAACTGCCCGTGACCACGGGCGGCATGAACGGAAACGCCGCGAAGGAGTTCATGCGGAGGTCCGTGAGATGGCCGCCCGCGCCGAAGGGGTCGGTGCTGGCGGCGGCCCGCGCACGTTCGGCCGCCAGGTCGGCGTCGTCGACGAAGCCGCGCAGCAAGTAGAGCCGGCCGAGTGTCCCGTGCTCGGCCTCCCAGCAGCCCAGCAGGCGGCCGCGTGCGTCGGGCGCGCCGACCCACGGCTCGACGCCGGCCTTGGCCGCCGCCGCGTCGGGTAGCCGGTAGGAGAGGACCGCCAGCTCATACCGCAGCGCCTGTTCCTCGAGCGAGACATCCTCGCCCGTGATCACCTGCTTGATGGGCATGATGGATCCCCTTCGACAGACTCAGCCGGCATCCGCAGCACCTCCTGGCATCGTGCCGCCTCGTCACGTCCCCCGCGACGGGATCGTCCGCTGGTAGCGACGCGTCACACCAGCGGCGGTGTACCTCAGCTGACCACTGGGGAGGCACCCGCAGCACCGCCGTCGAGCTCCGTCAGCAGGTCGGTGAGCTGGCGGGCGTTGCGCTGGGCGTAGTCGGCGTAGCAGTTGTTCATGAGCACCTGGGTCCGGGTGGCCTGGTCGGCCAGCAGGCGGAGCCTGGGCGCCCATTCCCGCAACTCGGCCATGCTGTAGCGATAGCCGAAGCGCTCGTGGATGTCCCGGCTCGTCCACTTCTCGCTGTGGCCGTGGAAGCGCACGACCGCGAGATCCGCGGTGGCGGCGAGGACCGGCGGGATCGAACCTGGATGGCCCTGGGGCACGTCCCGATCAGCAGGTCACCCACCCGGTCACCGTTCCCGACCGGCGCGCGGGGAACCGGTCAGCCGCGGATGAGCAGCACGATGGCGGCCGTCGCACCACCCAGGATGACCGCGCCGGCGCCGACGTCGAGCCGGTGGGAGCGCAGCACGGGCAGCCGGTCGTCGACCGAGTGACGACCGGGGCCGGTCAGGGCGAGCGCCACGGCGACCATGGCGATCAGGATCTCGTACTCGATGCCCTTCGGGGCGAAGAAGGCACCGTCCCACCGGATCGCCATCGCGTTGATCATGGTGCCGAGGATCGCCGCGGCGGCGAGCGGGGTGAGCAGGCCCAGTGCGAGGCCGATCCCGCCGAGAGTCTCGGAGAGCGCGGCGATGACGGCGAACGCCTTGCTGGCCGGGTAGCCGACCTTGGCGAAGAAGGCCGCCGTGCTGTCCAGGCCCTCTCCCCCGAACCAGCCGAACAGTTTGCGGGTGCCGTGCGCGAACATGATCGTACCGATCGTGGCACGCAGCAGGAGCAGCCCGAGGTCCACGCCGGTCGTCGCCGGCCGCCGGCGCACCTCGTCCGCGCGTTCGTGGCTGGATGGTGTGATCGCCGAAACTCCTGTCCCGCCGATGGTCCCGCGCCCGACAACCAGGCACGACAACCAAGAGTAACCAGCCAGCTACTCTAGCTAATTGGTCCGCCGGAGAGCCACCTCTGGCGTCGGCGACGATAATGCCCAGCGAGTCCATCCGGGTCTATCTCCCGAATCATGGCATTCGGTCTCATTCGGCCGTGCCGGACTTGCGGATCACGGATCGGTGAATGAACCGTGGCTGGATCGGACCGGTGAAGAATTGTGGTTGTCCGGGCATCGCGTCGGGGCTGAGGTTACCGCCATGACCACCGCGGGCCGGCAGCCGAGCGACCGGGCGTCAGAAGCGAGATGGTTCGAGTATAGGCGGGTGATTTTGGAATGAAGGCGACGTATGACCCGCCCGTCCTTCAGTACCAGGGGTCCTTCCGTGAGGCGACCGGCTTCATCGGCTTCATCGGCTTCGGCGGCTTCGGCGGTTGGGGTGGCTGGGGCGGATGGGGTGGCTGGGGTGGCTGGGGCGGATGGGGCGGCTGGGGTCGCTGGGGCGGATGGGGTGGCTGGGGCGGCTGGGGCTGGTAGCCCCGGGCACCAGGCGCACAGTTCCAATGGTTCACAGCTTCCTCGGTCCTAGGCCCGCCAGGCGGGCTGTCCAGGAGCAACAGCGTGGCGACGAGCCGACGATCGATCGGCCGTCGCCATGCCCCGTCTCGAGGGCCCATCAACGCGGGCGGGCGGGCTTCAGCCACGATCACGAGGGCGGGTGCGATGAGGATTGTCTGCGTCGGCGGCGGACCGGCTGGGTTCTACTTCGCCATCTCGGCGAAGCTGCGCCATCCGGGTGACGAGATCACCGTGCTCGAACGCAACCCGCCGGGCGCGACGTACGGCTGGGGCGTCGTCTACTGGGACAACCTGCTCGATGTCTTCTTCGGCACGGACCCGCGCAGCGCCCGGGCGATCCGGGCCAGGTCCGCCCTCTGGCAGGAGCAGCGCATCAGCCTGGGTGGGTCGGGGGTGGCCCATCTCACCGGCTACGGCTTCAGCGTCCAGCGGGCCGAGCTGCTGCGCGTTCTCGCCGACCGCGCGGCCGAGCTCGGCGTCCGGGTCGTCTATCAGCAGGAGGTCGACGATCTCGACCCCTACGCCGACGCGGATCTGATCGTGGCTGCCGACGGTGCGAACAGCCGGATCCGCCAGGACGCCGGCGACCTGTTCGGCACCAGCACCACGAGGGGCACCAACCCCTACCTCTGGCTCGGCACGGACCGGTTCTCCGACAGTTTCACCTTCGCGTTCGAGCCGACCCCGGCCGGTTGGATCTGGTGTCACGCCTACCCGTCGAACGCCGGGCTCAGCACCTTCATCGTCGAGTGCGCCGAACGGACGTGGCAGGGTCTCGGCTTCGACGCCCGCGGCGACGAGGAGACGCTCCGGACCCTGGAGAAGATCTTCGCCGGACCGTTGGACGGCCACGCGCTGATCAGCCAGGCGCAGGGGCAGGCCGAGGACCGGCCGCACGGCCAGGACGGCGGTGGCCCCGCACGCTGGCAGCGCTTCGTCGATGTCACCAACCAGCACTGGTACCACGACAACGTGGTCCTGATCGGCGACGCCGCCCACACCACGCACTTCACCCTGGGCTCCGGCACGGCGCTGGCGATCGTTGACGCGGCTATGCTCGCGCGGATCCTGGACGAGCACGCGAACGATGTCCCGTCAGCGCTACGCGAGTTCGACGGCAGGGGCCACCGGGCGCTGCGGCCGATGCAGGCGGCGGCCCGCACGAGCATGGCCTGGTTCGAGCGGGCCGACCAGTACCTTGATCAGGACGCCGTGTCGTTCGCCTACGCGATGGCGGGCCGGCACGGTCGCCAGCCGCCGTGGCGTCAGCCGATGCACCGGGCGACCCAGGTCCCGGCGGTCCGCCGCACCCTGCGCGGCCTGCACTCGGGCACCCGCTGGGCCCTGGCCCGCCGCCGCGGCGAGCCGCTCACCCCGCGCGTCGACACCGCGCCAGCAGACCTCCAGTGAGCGTTACCTGTGGGGCGTGAGGTACGGCGCGGCGCACGGCATCGCCTTCGACGACGAGCTGTACTACATCGCGGCGCTGCTCCACGACCTCGGACTGACGGAGCCGTTCGACAACCACCGGCTGCCGTTCGAGGAGGCGGGAGGGCATCTGGCCTGGGTGTTCGGCACAGCGGCCGGCTGGCCCGCGCAGCGGTCCGCCCGGGTCTCGGAGATCATCGTGCTGCACATGCGCGACGATGTGACCCCGGCCGACGACCCCGAGTCCCACCTCCTCCAGGTCGCCACGAGCTGGGACGTCGCCGGACGACGACCGGAGGAGTTTCCGCCGGACGCGCGGGAGGAGATACTCGCCCGCCATCCCCGGCTGGACTTCCCCTGAGGGGGACGGTCGGGTCAGTGCCCGGGCCAGCCGTCGATCGGTCTACCCGCCCTTCGAGGAGCGTCGTCGACGGATCCGTTCGAACCATCCGACCGTGGCGATCGCGTCGCCTGTCCCACCGCCCGACAGCCGAGCGCTCGCCGCTCCGAGCAGCCGGTCGGCGCACTCCTGACACAACCGACGGCCCGTGACCGAAACTCTCGGATGACCGGCTCTCGGCGCGCCGCATTCGTCGCACTCAAACGCTCTGATCCTCAGACCCCCGCCCACCGCGATCGGACACTCGCAGGCCGCTTCCGCGCCGTGATCACATGGGAACAATAACAACGACGGAATGTTTATGATCAACGGAAGGGCCGGCGCAGGCACCTTCCTCCGTGTCGCCCCTCCGTATCGCCGAGGCGGCGACGGGTGCCGTCGTCGCCCCGTTGGCCGGCTGTCAGACGGCGGCGGGAGTGGTGTCGTAGTCGGCGATGCGCAGGCCCATCGTCTCGGCGAGGCGGGCCATGGCGCCATCGATGAGCTTGAGGTCGCGTAGGGCGAGCTGGCCGTCGTGGACGGCGCCGGCCTCCTGCTCACTGCGGCGCTCGGCCCGGTCGAACAGGGCGGAGGAGCGGGTGTACGTCGCGTCGCGTGAGCCGTTGATCGCGGCGGCGATGACGTCGAGCGACTCGTGCAGGCTCGCGGTGGCGCCCTTGATCTCGCGGCGGCTGTCGAGGTCGAGCGGGCCGGCCTTCTCGACGTCGTGGACGAGGTTGCGGCTGTAGGCGCGGGACGCGGTGACCAGGCGAACGAGCTCGGTGACACGTTCGTCGAGGCCGCCGAGCGGGCCGCGGCGCATCGGCGCGGCGGTGGCGACGAGGCTCTGGTAGGCGGCGTCGACGGCGCGGGCGTCGGCCCGCAGCGCCGTGTCGCCGCACGCAGGGTCGCCGATCAGCCAGCCGCTGGCGTGTTCGACGAGGACCGCGACGGACCGCACGTAGCCGCGCAGGGCCACCCGCAGAACCCACTGGGTGCGCAGCGGGAACACCAGCAGGACGACCGCGATGGCGACGCCGGCACCGATCGCCGTCTCCTCGAGACGCAGCCGCAGCAGCGAGTTCGAGAACTCGTCGAGCTGGACGTAGAGCTGGGAGACCATCACGGTGATGCCGACCACCATGAACGCGTAGTTGATCCGCATCAGGTAGAAGCCGAGGAACAGCGCCACCAGGATGACGGTGATCGACAGGGCCGCGTCGTGGCCGACGGCGTGCGCGAGCACCGAGCCGATCAGGATGCCGACCAGCGTGCCGCCCACCCGGTACAGCGCCTTGCGGATCTGTTCGCCGGAGGTGTTCGCGCCCATGAAGGTGATGAACGCGGCGATCACCGCCCAGTAGTACCGCTGGCCCGACAGCAGATCGCCGAGCGCGATGGCGCCCGCGACCGCGACCGCGACCTGGATCGCGGCGCGCACATACGGCTTGAGGCGGGCGCGGTCGGCGATGTGGTCGCCGCTTTCGACCGAGGCCATGGCGCTGGCGGCCGCGGAGCCGGGCAGGAAGCCGCCGAAGAGCATCACCGACGGCTGGAACAGGGTCGTCGTCCGCTCCTGCTCGCTGGCCGAGCCGAGAGCGAGCCACTGGCTCATCGCCTCGGTCAGCGCGAGTACCGACCCGGCGAAGCGGTGCGCGACGACGACGGCCGTGCGGTCCCGGGCGTCGGCCACGGCGTCGACGTCGACGTCGATGTCGACGTCGGCGGTCCGCAGCAGGTCGAGCAGGGCGCGGGCCTGGGCGTCGGCGGCCGCCTGGTCGCGGTCGACGATGCCCCGCAGGGCGCCGCGGGCCGCCGCGAGCTGGTCGGCGGGCAGGTCGAGGCGGGTCATGGCCTGCGCGAAGCGGGCCACGTTCGTCAGTGCCAGCTCGACGTCGAACAGCCGCTGGTGCAGCAGCTGGCCCGACGAGCCGTCGGCCGTCGCGGCCGGATCGCCGAGCTGGGCGTCGATCATCAGGGCGGCCTCGTTGAGACGGACGAGCTGGCGGTGCAGGCGCTGGGCGCCACGCTCGCCGTGGTCGGGATCGTCGAGAAGCTCCAGGGTCAGCTTCGCCAGCCGGCGGGCCCGGGCTGCGTAGGAGCGCTGGGCGCGGCGCAGGTCCTTCGCGGGACGTGGGTAGAACAGCCCGAAGCGGACGACTCCCGCGACGAGAAGGCCGATGCCCAGCTCGGCGCACAGCCAGCCGAGGTCGCCCAGCGAGATGGCCTTGCCCATGAAGTCACCCATGAACGTGCCCATGAACAGCAACATGCCGCCGATGAACCCGCGGGGGCCGAACCGCCGGCAGTAGGTGCCCACCCCGAGGCTCGCGACGATCAGGATCAGCGAGGGCAGCCGGTAGTCGGCGAGGGCGATGCCGACCGCGAGCATCGGGACCATCGGGAGCGGCAGGAACAGCAGGGTCACCAGCTGGCCGCGCGGCGTCGGATCCATGATCGCGAAGGTCGAGATCATGCCGATGATCGCGCCCAGCAGCATGGCGATGACGAGGAACTGGTGGTTGGCGGCGGCCACCATCGCGGCCTTCGCGGGGGGCAGCGCCGCGCCGTGGGTCTGGATCTGCAAGGCGTGGGTCGCCCGGACGAACAGCCATTCGGCCACCAGAATCAGGCCGATCGTGATGACGGAATGCAGCGCCATCCGGAACCGGTTGAGGCCCGGGTCGGAGCCGAGGGCGCGGATCGCCCACCGTTCCCGCAGCCGCTCGGCCGGCCGCGCTTGCGCGGCAGGGGCGGCAACCTCGAGACGGGCCTCGTCGATGCTCACCACAACAGACCTCACTCTCCCCACAAACGGCACGACTCTCCCCACGAACGGCACGCCACCCTGTCCGCGACGGCACACGATCGCCTGCAACAGCGCCGGATCGCCGGAGTCGCACGGGCATGACGGCAGCACCCGACGGAACGACGTCGATCAACAAGGACACGCCCCGCGCGTGTGACGGGAGAAACGCGGCCGGCGATTCCCTCCGGTGACCCGCATCCCGCGGATGGGCAATTCGTGGCACGCGAAGGTGGTTCCGATACTACCCGCACGCCGATATTTAACCTGTGTGAATAACATGACAGACGGGGCGGGAACAGGTGGATTCCCGGACGCGGGGCCCTACTCGGCTCGGCTGCTCTGCGACCTCGGCGCCGAGGTGGTCAAGGTCGAGACGCTGGCGCGGTTGCCGCGGGTCAGCGACGCCGCCGTGGCGCCGCACCGGCCCGCGCCGGGTCATGGGCGCCCCACACCTCGGGCGCGAGCCAGGCGAAATAGATAACTTTTCAACCGAACACAGCTGGTTGGCGCCGCGTACGAGGCGTTCGACGACGGGCCTGGCCCGGTGAGGACGGCGGACATGAGCGAGTTGCTCGCGGGAGTGCGGGTCATCGAGTCGGCGATGCTGTTCAACGGCGACACCGTCGGCGCCCACCTCGGCGACCTCGGCGCCGACGTGATCAAGGTCGAGGGCCCACCCGTCGGCGACTACCTGCGCCACTTCCTCGGCCAGGTCACCCCCGGCTACAGCCCGGCGCACATCCAGATCAACCGCAACAAGCGCAGCATCGGCCTGGACCTGCGCACCGACGCGGGCCGGGAGGTGTTCTGGCGGCTACTCGACACCGCGGACGTCTTCGTCGACGGCAACGCCGCCGACGCCTGCGCGAAGCTCGGCGTCGGCTACGAGGCACAGAAGGCGCGCAAGCCCGACATCGTCTACTGCCAGTACACCGGTTTCGGAGCGACCGGCCCGTACGCGCCGATCCCCACCCACGGCCAGATGATGAACGCCCTGGCCGGCGCCACCCCCCGGGTCATGGGCGACGACGGGTTCCTGCACCTCGCCGCCGGCAGCGGCGCGATGGGAAGCATGGAGGCCGGCGGGGAGGGCACGGCGGCCGGCGCGATCCACGCGGCGTATCACGTCGCCGCGGCCCTGGTGCGGCGGGCGCGCACCGGCGAGGGTGCCTTCATCGACATCTCGGGGGCCGACGGCGTCATCGCGCAGGCGTGGATCGCCGCGACCTACGCGCTCAACGACGCGCGGATCACCGACCGCTCATCGATGCCCGCGGCCACCGACAGCGGCGAGATGACCGGGGCGCTGTACCAGTTCTACGCGTGCGAGGACGGGCTGAACCTGCTGTTCTGCTGCATCGAGCCGAAGTTCTGGAAGAACTTCTGCACCGCCGTCGACCGGCCGGACCTGCTGTCGGCCAACAAGGCGACGGGCAGCACGAGCGTCGACTTCGGCGCCGACCAGGCCGAGCTACGCCGCGAGCTACAGCGGATCTTCAGCACCCGACCGCTGTCGGCCTGGGTGGAGCTCGCCGCGGAGCACGACATCGCCCTGGGCCCGGCCTACCGGTCCCTCGCCGAGGCCGCCGTCGACCCACACCTGCTCTCCCGCGACACCTTCCACACCGCCGTGCACCCGGTCGCCGGCGAGTACACCTACGTGACCGAGGCCGGCCTGGTCCAGGGCCAGCCTTACCAGCTGCGCCATCACGCCCCGGCGTTCGGCGAGCACAGCGTCGAGATCCTCGCCGAGCTCGGCCTTCCCCAGCCCGAGATCGACCAGCTCCTCGCCAGCGGCGCCGTCGCGACCGCCCGCGCCTGACCCGCCGGGACCGCGTCACTCCCCCGGCTGGCGCCGTCCGGTCGTAGCGCCGTCCGGTCGTAGCGCCGTCCGGTCGCGCCTCGCACCGGACGGAGGCGTACCGTCGGACGACGCCATCGAACGCAATCGTCACCGCGATGTCACGAATCGCGAGCCGGCTGGTCGTCGGCGTCGGCCATGCTCGGGTGAACTCGTGTCCGCCCCTGCCCCGCGGAGGCACCGTGGTCACCTCGTCGGTCGTCATCACCGGGGCGGCATCCGGTATCGGGCGGGCGTGCGTCGCGCTGTTCGCCGCCCGCGGATTCGGCGTCGTGGCCGTCGACATCGACAAGGCCGGACTCGCCGACCTCGCCACCGCCCCTGACTCCGCCGACGGGCAGAGCGGCGACGAGGGGTCCCCGCGGATCGTGCCGGTGGTCGGGGACGTCTCCCGGGAACGGACCGGCGACGCGATGGTCAGGACCGCCCTGGAACGGTTCGGACGCCTGGACGCGGCGGTGCTCAACGCCGGGATCGGCGGCACCCTGCCATGGGAGGCCGACGGCGCCCTCGAGCGGTTCGACGAGATCCTCGCCGTGAACGTGCGGGGTGTCGTGGTCGGGATCCGGTCCGTCGTGCCCGCGCTGCGGGCCGCCGGCGGCGGATCGATCGTGGTGACGGCGTCCAGCGCCGGGCTGGGGGCCGATCCTGGGAACTGGGCGTACAACGCGTCCAAGGGCGCCGTCGTGAACCTGGTGCGCGCCGCCGCGCTCGACCACGCCGCCCAGAACATCCGGGTCAACGCCCTCGCCCCCGGGCTCACCGACACCGCGCTGATGGCCCGCCACCGCGCCGTTCCCGGCCTCGTCGAGGCGTCGAGCCGCCGCATCCCGCTGCAGCGCTGGGGCCTCGCCGAGGAACACGCCGCCGCCATCTGGTTCCTCGCCTCCCCCGACGCCTCCTACATCACCGGCGTCACCCTCCCCGCCGACGGCGGCCTCACCGCCATGCACGGCGCCGTGCCCCCACCGCCCCTCCCCGACGCCTGAGACGCCTCACTGGAGCGGCCGATTCCGGTTCCCGGCCGGACTCCGATATCCCCGGGGCAGCACGGAACGTCCCGGTCGGCATGGATAGGGTGCGCATTTGTGGCGGGTGGGTTGTGGGGTCGGGTGCGGGGCTGGTTCGAGGCCGATGCCGAGCATGTGACGACGTGTTTTCTGCCCGAGCCCGGGTCCGCGCCGATCTGGCCGGGCCAGGGATATCTGCGGCTGTGGCTGGCGGAGGGCTTTCTGGCGAAGGCTCGCGGCTGGGACGGGGACCGCTTTCCGGTGCTGCACGCGGGCGCTTCGCTCGACTTCGGCGGCAC
Source organism: Frankia sp. RB5 (assembly GCF_059816245.1). Taxonomy (NCBI): domain Bacteria; kingdom Bacillati; phylum Actinomycetota; class Actinomycetes; order Frankiales; family Frankiaceae; genus Frankia; species Frankia sp. RB5. The sequence goes on along the minus strand of NZ_JCBATA010000078.1, from coordinate 16,607 downwards.
GGGGGCGGTCGCCTTCACCTCGTTCTCGCGACCCGCGGCGGCCTGGGCGGTGCCCGGTGAGCAGGTCGACTTTCCCGTCACCCCGCTGCTGCCGTTCACCGGCGGCGTCGTCGAGATCGAGGCGGCCGTCTACCAGGCGGTGCAGGCCGGGCCGCTGGACACGGCCGTGCGGCTCGTCGCCGGGTTCGCCGACCTGCTCGGGCCGCCGCTGGCGACCGCGGCGACCGTCGCCCGGGCGGTGTCGGCCGGGCTCGACAGCCTGATCGACGCCTCAGGCGAACGTCCCGTCCTCGGCCTGCACCACGCGATGATCAGCCCGGGCGGCGGCGGGCTGCCCGTGCGGGCCGGGCACCTGGCGGTGGTGAACGCGGCGCCCGGTTCGCTGCCCGGCCCGCTGACGATCGACGCCGGCGGGCGCCTGGCGCTCCTCGACGGCGACTCCGGCGGCCAGGACGACGGCCCGGGCGGCACCCGTCGGGTCACCGGCGTCGACTACCTGGTGGTGCGGGTCGAGACCCGGGCGGAGCACGACGTGTGGCTCTCCCCCGCGATGGCGGCGCTGGTCGCGCGGGCCCGTCTCGCCCGGGCGCGCGGGCGGATGGGGGCGTTCACCGACTACCGTGCCGAGGCCGTCACCACGGCCTGGACGTCGGACGACTACGTCGAGTCCGACCGGCCGCGCATCGCCGCCGCGATCGCCGCGGCCCTGGAAGCGGGCGCCGAGCAGGCCGCCGCCGGCCCGGACCCCGACGCGCACGACCCCGACCGCGCCGACCCCGGCCGAGCCGACGTCGCCGGGGCACGCCGCACCGAAGCCGATCCCGCCGGAGCCGATCCCGCCGAAGCCGGCCGTGCTCCCACCGACCGTGCCCTCGCCGGCCTCACCCCCGCCGACCGGGCGCTCGCCGACGAGGTGATCGCCCACCTCCCCGCCCGCGACGATCCAGGCCTCGCCGACCTCACCCTCGCCGACCTGCTCGCCGGCTGAGGAAGAACGCGCGCCCGTTCAGCGCAGGAACAGCAGCACGTCGCCGGCGGCCCGCGAGTCCGGCGTCGGTTCGTCCCGCCCCGTCCCCACGGCTGGCTCCACACCTGGGAGCGCCACCGCGGCGCCGGACGACGCACCGGTTCGCCTCCCGTGCCCGCCGGCCTCGAACGCGTGCTCGCCGGTCGGGAACACCTCGATGATCTCCTTCGCGGTGCGGGCGGCGAGCACGGGCAGCACACGTTCACCGGGATGCTCCGCCGACGGCGAGCCGGCTCGCCGGCCGCGGGAGGCGGTCGGCGCGGCGAGGGACGTCGCGGTCCCGCGCAGTGCCGCGGCCACCACGGCCGCCGACCGGTCCGGCAACGGGGGAAGGACGAGGACGGCCGGGGCGCCGGCGTCGAGGGCGGCGATGGCCAGGTCGACGAAGCCCTCGCGGTCGTCCCCGAGCGGGGTCGCGGGACCGTCGATCAGGTCGGCCTGCAGCACGGTCAGCCCGGCGGTGTCGACGCCGAGATCCTCGATGCCGAGCAGCGCGCCGTCGCCGGCGAGGGCGGGACCGGCGTCCGGGTCGCTGACCCGCAGCCGCAGCCCGGAGCCGGTGCGCACCGGCGTCCCGACCGCGTGCACGACACCGGGCACCGACACCGGCCTGCCAGCTCCGTCCGTCGGCCGCAGGTGGCGCGGGCCGACGTAGGCGCCGCCGGCGGCCGGTTCGCCGATCGACGGCTCGACAATCGACGACTCGCCGATCGATGGCCAGACGGCCCGCGGGCCGCCGCCGGGCGATGCCACCGGCGTGGGCTTCGGGGTGGCGGCGCCCGGTTCCGCGCGCCCGGCGCGTAGCCGGGCGAACACGACCGTGCGGGCGAGGGACGCCGGCAGGGCCGCGGCGAGGCGCGACTCCCAGTCACCGGCGCGGTCGGCCTCGTCCACGTCGAGCGTCACCACCCGCAGGTCGCGCTCCCACCCGCGGCGCGGGCCGAGCCGACCCGGCGGACCGGTGATCCGCTCGCCGTCCACCCGCCACAGTGTCCGCACGCCCGGGCGGACGCGCGCACACCAGAGCCGTCCGCGCTCGGCGAGGCGTGCCGCGAGGGCGCCGTCGGGCGTGCGGGAGTGCAGGAAGACGGCCGGCGCCAGGCGGGTGTCCGCGACGTGGACCCGACCGGAGCGCACGGTGACCTGGTGGCCTGGACGCAGCCGGTACTGTCCGTCCTGGCCGGCGCCAGGCCCCCCCGGCCCGAGGACGACCCCGAACCGCGGGAGCGACCCCGACCTGCCAGCCACGCGGGACCTCACCACCGCGGCCACGGCCACCGCCGCCAGTACCTTCCCGCGCCGGCCGCCGGCGTCACGGCCCGCCGCGGGCCGCTCGGCGCCGGCATCGGCGACGGAGCTCTCCGGCCCCCTGTGGCCATGCACCGGTTCCGCGTGGGCTGACCAGGATCCCGCGGGGATGGCACGGGGGATGGTGCCCATGGCGACGCGGTCGTCCCGCGCGGCGGCACCGGCGGGCACGAGCCGGTCGGTCCTGGCCGGCGGATCCACGGACATCCGCGCTGCGGTCGGGCCGGTCGTGTCGTCCCAGGGAGGGGGGGGTATGACGTCGGCGAGCAGTTCGCCGGGGGTGCGCGCCGGGTCGGCGACGGGCTGCGGCGCGGTGTCGACCTCCCAGTCCGCGAGCGCCGTGGCGGCGACCCGCGCCCGCCAGGCCGGCCAGTAGGCGAGCGGGCGCCAGTCCACATCGGGTGTCGGCGCGCCGCTGTCGAGTCCGGCCCGCTGCCGGACGCGCACCCGCAGGACGTCGGCCGCGGCGGCGGCGAAGTCGTCGCCCGCCCGGTGCAGGCGGGTGATCGTGCGCGGGGTTCCGTCCGGGGCGCGCAGCAGCGCGGCGGCCTCGCGGGGCAGCCGCGGCGCGAGCTCCTCGGCGACCCGCACCGCCAGGCGGGCGCCGACCAGCGCCGGCATCCCGGCGAGCACGGCCCCCACCAGGTCAGCAGTCCCGGGCGGCCTGGCCGGCCCCGGTGGGGTGGCCAGCCCCGGTGGGGTCGCCTGCGACGGCGGGGTGGCGCGACTGGTGTCGACGAGGGCGGCCAGGCGAAGGCGGAGCTCGGGGTCGCGCAGGCGGTCGCCCAGATCCTCGACGCTCGCCGGCGGCGGGGTCGAGCCGATGAGAAGGCGCAGCTCCAGCCGGTCCACCTCGGCGGTCAACGCCGGCCAGGACGGTTCGGTCGACAGCGGCGGGCGGAGGTGGCGCAGCGCGCCGCCGGCGAGCAGGGCCCGGTGGTCCTGGCATCGCCACCACGCATGCCAGCCCCCCGCCTCGACCGGCGTCTCGGGATGCTGCCCCTCGACCAGGCTGAGCACCAGCCAGGCCGCCGCGCGCAGCCGCGGGGATCCGGTCCGGGCCAGCTGCCGGATCGACGGGCTGAACTCGGTGGTCCGGTAGCGACGGCACAGCTCCAGCAGCGCCAGGTCGCAGTCCTCGACGGCGTCGGGATCGTCCCCGGCGAGCCGGGCCGCCTCCCGGTAGCGGACCAGGATGTCTGCGGCCCGGGACGGTTCGCCGAGCGCCGTCCAGGCGTCGGCGACCTCGACGGCGAGCGGGCGGACCTGCCGGTGCAGCCAGCTCGTCGGCGACCGGCCCGGCCGGTAGACGAGGCAGCCGTCGAAGCGGCCCAGCACGTCGCGGGGCAGGACCCGGTGGTCCAGGGCGAGCCGGACGGCGGTCGCGACCCGCCGCTCGGCGTCGACATCGCCGATGCGGGAGAGGACCTCGTCCAGCCCGGCGCCGGACAGGTCGGGGGGCGGCGAGACGGGGTCGTGCTGTGCGCGCAGCCGCAGGACGGCGAGCTCGGCGCGGTCGACCAGCCCCGGCGGCACCGCCCAGTCCGCCCAGTCCACGGCGCCCGCCGGGCGCACGGAGGCCGTTGCGGCGGCCACGGCGGACGTTGATCCGGAGGACGTTGATCCGGCCGAGGTCGCGCCTGCGACGCGCGCCGCCCGCCGGGCCGCCGCGATCGCCGCGGCGAGCCGGGCGATGAGGACCGTCGGCGACCCTGTCGTGAAGACCTCCCCGGGGCGACCCGACCCGGGTGCCTCCTCGGCGGGGTTCGCCCCGGCCTCCTGCCCGCGGCGCGACGCGGCGGGACCGCCCTCGTCCGCCAGCGGCACGATCGGCAGGGATCCGTACAGCGGTCGACCCGACGGCGGATCGACCGCCGCTCGCAGGGCCAGCTGGGCGGTGAAGACCTCCGCGGCGAGCCGGACCACCGGATCGGCGTCCCGCAGTCGGTCCGTGATCGTCTGCCCCGGCGCCTCCGTCTCTCCCGGCGCGTTCGCCTCCCGACCGTCCCGACCGGTGAGCGGCCCTTCCGCCACGGCCTGCAGGGCCGCCAGCGCCGAGCCGGCGGGGACCAGGTCCGGCCGGCCGGCGAACGCGGTCACCACCGCCAGCGGATGCGCGGCGGCCTGGCGGGACGGCCGCCGGCGCGCCATCACCGGCCCACCCGCGACCCATTCGTCCCAGTTCGGCTCACCCCAGCGCGGATCGCTCCCGTCCAGCTCGTCGAGGTCCAGGTCGGTCGGCTCGGCGTCGATCAGGTCGGCAGTCCCCGGACTGGTGCGGGAGGTGAGCAGGCGCAGGGCCCGATCGACGTCCGGCGGCGAGCCGGCGAGCAGCGGGTTGGGTGCGCCGCCGGCGGCCAGCTCACCGAGCAGGGCCCGGCTGGCCAGGGTGGCACGCTGGTCGGGAAGCGGGTGGTGGGGGACGTGGTGGAGCACGGCCTGCCACAGGGGGCCCGCCAGCGCCTGCTCGCCGGTGTGGATATGGGCGGCGGCCCCGGTCGCGAGGATCGCCGCCATGATCGTGGTGGCGGCGGAGGTGGGCCGCGCAAGCCCGTCGGCCGCCTCGGCGGCGTCGGCGCGGGGGCGTTCCACTCCGGCGCAGCGGGTGGCGACCTGCGCGGCCCAGGCCCATTCACCGGCCGCGGCGATCCGCTCCTCCAGGTCCACCCAGAACACGGCGGCCTGGTCGGCGGGTTGCAGGCGCACGGCCGTCTCGACCGCCTCCGGGGTGACGTCGCCGAGCGCGCCGGTCCGGACGAGCGCCGCCGCGTCACGGCCGAGGCCGGCGCGGTCCAGCGGGTAGCGGTCGGGTTCGGCGGCGACGACGGCGCGGATCCGGTCCCGCAGGTGCTCGTCGACCTCGAGCAGGCTCGGCCGCCCGTCGGGGCCCAGCGCCCGGACCTGCGTCCATTCCTGGGAGGCGAGCCCGTCGAAGGCGGCGCGCGCGGCCAGTCCGGCGCGCTCCAGCGCCGGCGTGACCATCGCGAGGTCGAACCGGCCGAGTTCGGCGGCGACCGCGAGCGCACCGCGGGTGTCGTCGTCGGCGAGGCGGTGGATGATGCGCCGCTCGACCAGCGGGTCGCCGGCGGCCCGCAGCACCCGTGGGTCCAGGTCAGGTTCGCGGACGATCCAGTCCCGGTAGGCGGCGAGCTCGAACGGGTTGTACCGCTCACCGTCCGCGCCCGACGACGGCGTGCGGGCCCGGTGGAGCAGCGCGGCCCGCAGCGCCCCGGCCGGTCGCGGGCCGGTCGAGGCCGCCCCGGCGGCGTCGAGGAAGCGGTTCGCCTCGGCGGCGGTGAAGCCGGTGACGCGCACGACGCGCAGGTAGTCGCGCTGGCGCAGGCGCGGGCCGGCAGCGCGGGCCTGCTCGTCCGCGGGCGGCACCAGGGGGCGGCGCCCGGCGAGGACGACGCGGACGTCCGGCAGCTCGTCGTGGAGGCGTTCGAGCAGGTCGAAGGTGCGGTCGATGGCCGGGGCGGCGGCACCCGGCGGGTACAGCTTGGCCAGCTCCTCGCAGGTGTCCAGGACGAGGACGACCCGGGGCCGGTCGAGCTCGCGCAGCACCCGGGCGAAGGCGCGCACCACCTCGTCGAACAGGGCGCGGACGGTCTGCGCGGCCGCCGCCCGGATCAGGCTGACGGTCGAGCGCGTCGGGCCGCCGGCCGGGAGGAGCGCCGATCCGTACACCGGCTGCGGCGGCGCGGCCCCGGCGGCGGCGTCGCGCTCAGCCTGCGCGCCGAGACGGCCGATCTGCTCGTGCAGGGCGCCGGCGGCGTCGCGGAACCGGCGGTAGGAGCTGTACCAGTTGCGGCTGGCTCCGTAGCCGGCCAGCTCGTCGGCGAGGGCCAGCAGCACCTCCGCCGGGCGGTGCTCGGGGTAGCGGGGGTCGAGATGGTCGAAGTCGACGCGGGCGACGGGGAAGCGGGCCAGGTCGCGGGCCGTCGCGAAGGAGCCGGAGCTCAGGTGGCGCAGCAGCATCGTCTTGCCGATGCCGCCGTCGCCGATCAGGTGCAGCGCCCACGGCGCGCCCGGCCGCTCGCCGTCGAGCAGCTCCTCGAGCACCTCCTCGACGTCCGCGCGGGGCTGGTAGTCCCGCAGGTACTCGGCGTCCTGCGCGTCGCGATGGGCACGGTCGAGCCGCCAGCCCGCCCGCCTGGCCGCCTCGGCGAGGGTGCCGCCGCTGATCGCGCCGACGGTCCGGGCCGCCGCGACGAGACGGGTGGCCGCGGCCAGCCCACCCTCGGCCATCACGTACTCGTCGACGCGGTGGAACAGGGCGGTGCCGGAACGGTCGGCGCGGTGCGTCCCGGCGACCTCCAGCCACGGCTCGAACGCGGCGGCGAGGTCGCGGGCGGTGCCGCCGGGAGCGTCGAGCGCCGTGCGGATGGCGCGGGCGAGCCGGTCGATCTCCTCGTCGACGTTGACCGGCACGTCGTCGCCGCGCAGGTAGCGCCCGATCTCGTCGCGCCGGGACAGCCGCAGCCAGAACACCGTGCGCACGCCCCGGTGCGGGCCGGGGGACTGCCGGCGCTCGACCAGACCGGCGTCGTCGAGCCGGGCGAGAAGGCCGGCGAGGTCCGCGGCGGGGACGAGGCCGAACCGCTCGGCGGTGTCATCCGTCCACTCGGGCAGCAGGGCGAGCAGGCACAGCTGCGCCGCGTCGAACTCGCGCAGGGACTCCAGCCGCGCCCACGCACGCAGCGCGGTGAGGTCCGCCAGGCTGTCCGCGGGCGGATTCACCGGAACCGCTCCTCATAGGTGCGCAGCGCACCCTCGTCGTCGGCGGCGACGAAGACGCCGTTGAACGTCAGAACATTGGCGATGAGGTAAAGCTCCCGGCGGACGGCGGTGGGCATTCCCCTCAACTCCCCGAGACTCTTCTCGATCGCCACTCGGGAGGAGCTGCGGGCGGCCGTGTACACCTGGGGGTATCTCTCCTGCCAGGGATGCAGCAGGACCCACTGGAATCCCAGTATGGCGCTCGCCGGGGACATACGGGTCAGTTCGGGAAAGAGGAATCCGGGCTGGCCGGCCCGCTCGTCGCGCAGCCGGCGCAGCACGACGCCCTCGTCCTCGAGCAGCGACGCGGTGACGACGACGGGCACCGGCCGGTCCGGGGTGCCGAGCCCGTCCCGGTTGAGCATCGTCAGCAGCGGGCGCAGCGCGCCGACCCACCGGTGCACCTCGTCGCCGAGCACGACGACACGCGACGACACGCCGAACGGCTCCCCGAGCCCGGCGGCCGCGGCGGCCGCGAACGCGGCCAGATCCCGGCCGAGCGCCCGGCGCAGGACATGCTCGTTCAGCGGGCCGGTGGCGGCCGCGAACTCGGCCACCGCGGTGTGCAGCAGCGCGAACCGGGAGTCCGCGTCCAGCCCACGCAGGGCGGCGGGGGTGACGAACGCGGCCCGGCGGCAGGTCTCGTCGACACCCACCGTGCTCAGCGGCGGCGGGGCGATGCCGAGCGCGTCCGCCGCCATGATCGCCGCCTGGAGGACGCGGACGACGAGGTCACGCAGGTCCCGCGGCGCGCCACCGTCCCCGAACGGGCCGATGAGCAGCGGGAGGTGACCGACGCGCAGCAGCCGCAGCCCGATCTCGCGCAGCAGCCGGCTGCCACCCAACCCGCCGATCGGCCCCTCGGCGACCGCCGCGACGAGGCCGGGGCAGCGTTCGGGAGCCGGGCCGGCGAGCGACTCGGCCGCGGCGAGGATCGCCTCGTGCCCGATGAACATCGGCGCGCGGCGCAGTTCCAGCCGCTCGGCGGCGCGGCGCAGCGCGACGGCCGGCGCCGGGTCGACGACGCGCAGATCCGGCGGCACGCGCTCGGCGAGGAACAGCGCCGGCAGCGCCCAGTCGAGGAAGCGGCTCGGCGGATCGCCGTGCAGCAGCGCCGCCCGCCGCCCGACCGCCGCCGCCCCGACGACCGACGCCCCCGCCTGCACCGCGCGGACGAACCCCCGGGTGAACATCCGGCTCGCCTGCTCGCTGACCTCGCCGGACATCGCGACGACGACCGGCACGCCCCGCCGGGTGAGCTCCGCGGCGATCGACCGGCCGGCCGCCCGCGCCTCGTCGACCAGCTCCGCGCCCTCGGCGGCGCCGGTGGGGCGCGCGCTGCCGCAGGCGCTGAGGACGACCACGGTGGGCATCCCGGCCGGTTGGCGCAGCGCGGCGGTGAGCGCCTCGGCGTCGACGTAGCGGAAGCCGGCCGGCTCCTCGGCGTCGGCGAGGCGCAGGACGGCCCGGCCCTCCGCGATGTCGCCGTGCGCGACGAGATGCACGACGTCCGGGGCGAACCGGGCGCACAGGTCGCCGAGCTCGGTGAGCGACGCGTTCGTCATCGCCCGCGAGACGCACAGCCCCTCCGCGTCGAAGCCGCGCATCAGCCCCATGAACATGGCGCCCGGGCGGATCACCGCGTCCTCCAGGGCGGAACCCGCGGCGAACAGCACCCGCGGCAGTCGCCGGATCGTGGCCGGCGCGGGTGTCGCCGCGGGCACCACCCGGGTGAGCGCCACCAGCAATCTTGGATGCCCCACGAGCGGGGCCTCGCCGTCGTGCATCGCCTCCCACACCAGCGCGCCGAGGGCGAGGTCGTCGGCCGGCCAGCGCAGCGCGAGCTCCACCGCGTGCGCCGCCGGCCCGTCGCCCGGGCGCGGTCCGGGATCCGCCGGGCGGGTGGCGGCGGCGAGGATCGCCGGCCAGGCGGGGGCGAGCAGGCACTCGAACAGCCATCTGCCGTACAGCTCGGCGTCACCGGCCCGCAGGTCGCGGCCGGTGATGCGGGCGAGCAGCGCGCAGACCGCGCCCGCGTCGCCGGCGCACAGGGCGACGAGCTCCTCGGGAGCCGACGCACCGAGCTGGTGGCGGCGCCCGGCCGGCAGCGCCGGGATCTGGCGCGGGAAGCCGTCGACGTCCGTCACCGTGACCGCGCCCACGCCGTACCCGACCGGCGGCGGGCCGGAACCGGCCGGGAGGCGGACCTCGACGGCCCATCCGCCGTCGCGGCGCTCGACCTCCACCAGCACCCGGGGAATCGTCACCGGCCTCCGGCCATCGTCGGGGACCACCGTGTCCGCACCGCGCACCTCCACCGGGCGCCGCCCGCGCGCGCCCTCACGTTCCGGGTGCCCGAGCACGACGCCTGGGCACCGATCTGCGTGCCCGTCCGCTGGGCGTGCCGGCGGCGTCAACGATCCGCCACCGCCGTCAACCCGTGGTCAAGGAGGTGGGCACGGGGCGACGGCGGCGAGGTCAGGGGCGCCGTCGACGGCCGATTCCGGCAACTCCTGGAGCAGCGGGTCCCCCAGCAGGCGGCCGGTGAGGCGGTCGGCGACGGCGGCGAGGTCACCGGGCGGGATCGGCGGGGCGGCGAGCACGCCGTCGGGCCCGCAGCCGCGCAGCAGCTCGACCAGGCGGCGATGCACGTCGGCCAGGGCCGCCGGCGCCACGGTGGTCGCGGCCGCGATCCCGGCCTGGACGGCGAGGCGGGCCGCCGGCGGGGTTCGGCGCGCGGGCGAGGTGATCGGCACCGGGTCGCGGCGCAGTGCCGCCGCCCAGCTCGCGACCCGCCCACGCGCCGCGTACCAGCCGGGGTCGACACGGCCGAGGCCGAGCAGCGTCGTCCCGCCGACGGGCAGAGCGAGCAGCGCGGCGGCGACCGCGGGCACGACGGCGAGATGCCGCCGCACCTCCTCGGCGCCCCCCTCGAAGGGCTCAGCGGGCCCGCCCCGTACGCGGCGGGCCAGCTCGGCGAGCAGCGCGCGGCGCACGAGCGCAGGCGGGTAGGGGCTGCCGGGACGCGCGCCCCCGGCGAGCCGCGCGGACCCGCCGTGCTCCAGCTCGTCGACGGTCCACACCGCGGCGTCCGCGACCATCACCGCGGCGAACGCGTCCGCGAACAGCTCCGCCTGCCACGCCACCCACTGCCCGGCGAGCTCGGCCCGCTCACCCGGCAGGCCCGCCGCGGCGCCGGGCCCGCCGACCGCCGCGGCGAGGGCCTCGCGGGTGCGCTCGGCGAGGTCCGGCGCCAGATCCCGCTGGAGGTGATGGCCGGTCTCGTGCGCGGCGAGCGCGAGCCACCACGCCTCCCGCGTCGACCATTCCGGCAGGGCGATGGTCGGGATCGGCAGCTCGCCCAGCAGGGCGCGGACCGCGTCGCCCACCGCGTCGGTGCGGGCCGGGGGACGCAGCTGGGACGGCACGGCGGCGCGGGTGAGCGCGAAGGCGTTGAACCGCGGGTCCACGTAGGCCAGCGGCCCGGTCGGCGCCGGGCGCCCGAGGGCGGCGAACGGCGGGGCCCAGCAGGAGCGGACGACCTCGTCGGCGGCGAGCAGCACCGGGCCGAGCCGTTCGTCGAGGCGCTGGTCGTAGCGCTCGCGGTACCAGTCGAAGGTGCGCCGGACGACGGTGAGCACGGTGTCGACGGCGCGGCAGCCGTCGTAGGCGGCGCCGACCCCCGCGGCGGTGCGCAGGTCGTCGAGCCGGCCGGCGAGCGCGTCGAGCATCCGGCCGAGGACCGTGCCGAGCACCGTCAGGTGGTTGTCGAACCGGGCGAACCGCGGGTCACCGGACCGGGCGCCGAGCCAGCCGGCGACGTCCTGGCGGGCCTGCGCGACCGCGGCGGCCGACCGGTCGATGCGGCGCCGACCGCGATCGTCCCCGAGATCCACCCGCATGGGCGCAAGAGTACCCAGGCAACCACAAAGCGTCCCGTCCGGCGTCGCGTCCGGCCCGATCTCCCGCCCCCCGCACCGGGACGGCGCCGGAACGGATCGGGGCACTGTGACGCAGATGACTCCGCAAGGGTGTCGTGGCTAGCATCGGCAGATGTGAGAGCCGTGGGAGTCACCGACTTCGGTGGGCCGGAGGCCCTGCGCATCCTGGAACTGCCGGATAGGCATGCCGGGCCGGGTGAGGTGCGGATCCGGGCCAGCGCCGCCACCGTCAACCCGGCCGACACGCACGTTCGGGACGGGAGCCAGGCCAGGTGGCAGCGCCTGTCCGACCCGCCCTACGTGCCCGGGATGGACGTCGCCGGAGTGATCGACGAGATCGGCGAGGGCGTGGAGACCGACCTCGCCATCGGCGACCACGTCATGGCGGTGGTGATACCGAAGGCGTCGCACGGCGGCTACGCCGAGCAGATCGTGGTGCCGGCGGAGTCGGTGGCGCGGGTGCCGGCGGGCGTCGACGACGCCGCCGCCTCGACGCTGCCGATGAACGGGCTCACCGCGCGGCTCGCCCTCGACCTGCTGGGCCTCGCCCCCGGCAGCACCCTGGCGGTGACGGGCGCGGCCGGCTGCTTCGGTGGTTACGCCGTGCAGCTCGCGAAGGTCGACGGGCTGCGGGTGGTGGCGGACGCGTCCGAGGCGGACGAGGAGCTCGTGCGCGGCTTCGGCGCGGACATCGTGGTGCGCCGCGGGTCGGATGTCGCCGAGCGGATCCGGGCCGCGGTGCCGGGCGGCGTCGACGCCGTGGCCGACGGGTCGGTCCAGCACGCGGCGCTGCTCGGCGCCATCCGCGACGGCGGGGCGCTCACGGCACTGCGGCCGTTCGAGGGCGACACCGAGCGCGCCATCACCATTCACCAGGTATGGGTGAACAGCTACCTGCGCGAGCAGGCGCGGCTCGACGGGCTGCGGGAGCTCGTCGAGCGGGGCGCGCTCACCCTGCGGGTGGCGCGGACGATCCCGGTGCGGCGGGCCGCCGAGGCACACCGCATCCTCGAGCGAGGCGGCACCCGCGGCAGACTCGTCCTCACCTGGTGAGACCCGGCGTGCGGTGGGCACGTGCGGTGCAACGGGGACGTGCGGGACCGCACCCGTCCGTTGCGCTCTGTCGTGAATCGGCCCAGCACGGTGTGATGTGTCCACCGGCGGACGCGCAGCCCGCGTCCCAGCACACCGAGGCGAGGAGGACACCTGGTGAGAACGACGGGGACCTCCTCCTGGGACGGCGGATTCCGCCGAGGGTTGCTGCCCCGCCCGCATCCGATCACCCACCGCACTGGGCGGATCAGCACGCGGGCAGGCAGGGGCGGTGAGGCACACCGGGAGAGGACCTCGGACATCGCCTGCACAGGTCCTCTCCCGGACCCTGTCCACGCACTCCACCCCGGCACCCGGCCCGGCACGACCACCCGCTCCGCCCAGCCCACCCACGCCTGCCGCGTGGCCCGACCAAGCCACGCGGCCCGCCCCGACCAGAACCAGCACCCCGACCAGAACCAGCGCCCCGACCGGACCCAGACGGCCGACCAGATCCAGGACACCGGCGTCGACCCGCCTCCCGGACCCGGCAGGCAGGACGGCCGCGGGCCCGGCACGGACCATCGCGTGGTCACCGCGGGGCCCCCGCCCTACTGGCGACGCCCGGCGTGCGCCCCGGGACTGCGCTTCGCCAGCCGGGACGGCGAGCTGATCATTCGCTACCGCTACGCGGGGCGGACCCGTGAACTGCGGGTTCCCGCCGCTCTCTGGGCGCCGTTCGTCGAGGAGGTCCGGCACGGCCGGCTCGACCGGCTGGCCTCCATCGACGGGCAGCCGGCCTGGACGCAGTGGGGCGGCGGGGCCGGTCAGGCGGCCCGCTGCCCACCTGACGAGATCCTGCTCCGCTACGGCGCCGAGCCCACCGTGCGGGAGAGCAGGCTACCCATGGTCATCTGGGATCAGATCCTGGTCGCGGTCCGCGCCCATGCCATCGACGACCTTGACCATCCCCCCCTCCAGGGCGACAGTACGGTGGGCGCGCGACGGCCGACCGGCTTCCTGACCCTGCACGGCGCCGCCCTCGGCCCGCGCGGCTCGGCGATCGGCCAACCCGACCGGGTCGCGGTCCCGCCCCCGACGGCCCACCGGCACGAGCACCAGCACGACGACCAGCCCCTCCCTGCCGGCCAGCACGGGCAGGAGGATCGCCACCCCCGCCACCAGCAACCCGACACGACGGGATAACCGGACCGGCGGGCTGCCCGCCGCACCCCTCACGGCGGGCGGCCCGCCCGATCCGGGCCATCGCTCCACCGACAGCGCCCACCCGTCCCCTGAGCCCGCCGACGTCACGGGCTCCCCACAGCCAGGCTGCCCACCGGGTGCACCGTGCGCCGGCGTGCGACCCCACCGGATCCGACCAAGGACGGTGCGAGGGTCCGCCGTAGACGCCGACCGGTGGGCAGCCCCCCTCGCGGCCGGAGGCCATCGCCTCGGGCCGCGGCACTCCCGGCACCATGCCCGGGCCTGATCGACGGGCCGCCCGCCGCCCCACCCCACCGGCGGGCGGCCTGTCCCTCTCCGTACGTACGACCACCCCGCCGGCCCTTGGTCCAGTGTTCCGGGCGGTCCGCCGGACCACGGACGCCCGAGCGCGGCGACACCTCGGTGTGCCCCGGCTCGTCACCGTTCAGGTCATGGCACGCGCACGCCCTGCCTCCCCCAGCCGGGGGAGCCCGCATCGCCGATCCGGGCCAGCACCTCCCGGTCGGATCGGACGGGGCCGGCTCGTCGCCGGCAGCGGTGGCACCTCCACCCGCCACGCTCGGCACCGGTGTCGCCGCCCGCGGGCCCTTCGCGGCGGGGCGTGGGCGCACAGTCCCGTCCCCCGACGCACCGGGTCCGGACCACCGGCCGGCCCCCGCCGCGGCCACACCCCTGCTCTCGCGCCCAGCCCACGGCACGATCCGCGCACGAAGGAACGCGAAGGAACGCGAAGGAACCCGGTTGAGCCCGGTCAGGCCCGCCGTCCGTGGCGCGACACGCGGGCAACGCGAAGCGCCGACCGGCGGGGTGTCCGGTCGGCGCGACGGCATGGCTCGCAGAGCCGGCCCATGGGCGGGCCCGTCCAGGTGACGGGCGGCGCGGCGGCGTCCGCGGGCCCGGCCGAGGGATGGGTCAGGGCGCGGAGAAGGAGACCTCCGTCGACTTGATCAGCGCGGTGACCTGCGCCCCGGGCCCGAGATCCAGCTCGTCGACGGCCGCCCGGGTGATCGCGGCGGTGATCTCCTGCCCGTCGCCGAGCTCGATGCGGACGACCGACATGGCCCCGCCCGAGTCGACGTCGACGAGCGTGCCGCGCAGCTTGTTGCGGATGCTCAGACCCGCGGTGTCGCTCGTTGCCACGGAGATGTCGGTGGACTTGATGAGCGCCTCGACGGTGCTGCCCACGCCGACGCCAAGTTCCTTGATCGCATCCATGGTGACCGTGGCGGTCAGCGTCTGACCGCCGGGAATCCCGATACCGACGGTACCCATGACGGCACCCTCGACAATCTCCGTGATAGTTCCCGTGAATCGGTTGCGAATACTAAGGACCATAGAAAAACTGTACTCGATCGATGTATCGAGGGGGTGCCGGAGCGCGTCGGCGCCCGACCCACCCGCATCACCCGGGAGCGCCGCCCCGGCATCGCGAGCACCCGCTCCGACCCTCGGAGTTCCTGGTCACACCGGCGGACACGAAACCATCCCGAACCACGTCTTGTCCGCATCCACGGACCCCGTGCCAACTTCCATCCCGCATCTGCGTGGAAATTGCTACCATCGACCCGTAGATACGGATGAACGCCCACCGCAATCCACCCGCAATCCTCGGGTGGGTCGCCGCGGCCGGAGGGAGACAGGTGATGACCGCGCAGCCCAGCGTCATCACGACCATCATCGCGCCCCTCGGCATTGCCGCCAGCGCACGGAACGGCCCACGTCACGCGCTACCACCTTCGTGCTCCCCGACCCACCCCCGAAGCGGGGTGCCCACGGCGGCGCGGGCGGCCCGTCCGTCACGAGAAGAGCCGGAAACAGGTTCGGAAATCAGCTGCCGGCGCCATTGTTCGCTATTTCGCAGGTCGGCACGAGATCCAGGCAGAGTAGGTGGCCGAGGTGTTCTGGAGCGCTTCCCCACAATCTCCCGGGGAGACAACGGAGTGGCTCGACAGGGTCGAGCGAACGACGCCGGTCCTGGTCCGCTACCGCGAGCGGGCCGAACGGGAACGGGTTACCCCGGCCGAGGTGATCGAGGCGCTGCGCGCGCAGAACATTCACCGCATGTGGGTGTCGCCGGCGTTCGGCGGAGGCGGGGTCAGCGTCCGCACCGGATCGGCCGTCCTGCAGGCGCTCGCCCGCGTCGACGCCGCCGTCGCCTGGCAGATGGGAGTACAGGGAGTCATTTCCCGGCTGTCGGACTATCTGCCGGAACAGGTCGCGCGCCAGCTGTTCCACGACAGCGACGGTCTGGTGGTGGGGGGTATCAACCCGACGGGCCAGGCCGAGCCGGTGGCGGGCGGTTACCGGGTGCGGGGGCGCTGGTCGTTCGCGAGCGGATCGACGCATGCCGACTGGCTGGTCTGCGCGTCCGTCGTCACCGGGCCGGAGGTGGCGGCCTCACCGACCCGGATGCTGTTCGTCCCCTCCGACGCGGTGCGCTTCGAGGACGACTGGCACACCGTCGGGCTGCGGGGCACCGGCAGCGTCAGCTTCACGGTCGACGACCTGTTCGTCCCGGACGACTTCGCCGTCGACGGCGGGCTGCTGCGCCGGCCGCCGCGGGACCGGCCGTCGCGGGCCCACGCCATCGCCTACTACGACTTCGGGCCGTTCACCACCGCGTCGACGGCACTCGGCATCGCGCAGGACGCGCTCAGCGAGTTCCCGCGGATCGCCGTCGGCACCGTGCCCGCCCGCGGCACCGAGACCCTGGCCACCAGCCACACCGTCCAGGCGGGGCTGGCCCGGGCGGCGGCGCTGGTCCGCGGCGCCGAGCTGATGCTGACCGACGCGGCCGACCAGGCGAGCCGGTCCGGCGCGGCCGGTGGTGAGGAGCTGTCCGCGCTGATCAGGCTGGCCGCGGCGACGGTCGGCGAGAACGCCGTGCGGGCGGTCGACAGCCTGCACAGCCTGGCCGGGACGCGGGCGCTCACGGCCGGCGGGCGGTTGGACCGTTGCTTCCGCGACGTGCACAGCGCGGTCGCGCACATCACGCTCGCCCCGACGAACTTCGAGATGGTCGGCGCCTATCTGCTGGGCAACGCCCTGCTGATGCGGCGCTGACGCCACGCCGCGCGGGCCCCGGGAATACCGGTTCCCGGCGAATGCCGACGCACCGCAAGGAAAGGCCGGGTAATGCCGAACAATGTGACGATCGTGACGACGTTTCTACGGAAAGGATTCGATCATGCGTTCCACCACTGAACACCGTTTCCTCTCCGACCTGAAGGTCGGAGTATCCACGGCGCAAATCCGATGACGACCCCGACGGCGGGTACCCCGGTCAGCGAGAG